>JBEVLH010000105.1:0-10466 GCA_040509255.1 Hyphomicrobium sp.
TAACCGGCCTCAGCCAGTCTCCGGCATTTAAAACGAAGAGCATCATCGAAATGGATGGGCTCTATCTGTTGGGATTCGGTCCGCGCGCGCCGGCGGCAGCACGCGAACTGATGACGTCCTTGTACGCGGACCCTGGCAAGACCGGCGCCATTCGGTGACGACGATCGATACCAAGCTCGCGAGTGTCGCGGCCGCGGTAAGGCCGGCGCGACGCAAGGTTTTCCTGGGACTTACCGTTCTTCTCGCCCTGTCGGCCATTCTATCTCTTGCCATCGGGCCGACTGGGGTCTCGTTGCAGGCACTTCCGCGCGCTTTTGCAGCCTCATTCGGCTTCGCAAACGACGCGGCGGCCGAACGCGACCGCCTTGTTCTCATCGATTTGAGACTGCCGCGTATTTTGCTTGCGGCTTTTGTCGGGGCCGCGTTGGCGACATCGGGGGCAATGATGCAGGGGCTTTTTCGCAATCCGCTGGCCGACCCGGGCCTCATCGGCGTGTCGTCGGGGGCAGGACTTGCGGCCGTCGCGACCATTGCTCTCGGCCATGGAGTGGCAGCCCCGATCGTTGCGCCGCTCGGGATCTACGCGTTGCCGCTCTCAGCGTTCTTCGGCGGAATTGTCACGACACTCTTCCTTGTCGCGATTGCGGGGCGACGTGGGCAGCTGGCAATTGGAACGTTGCTGCTCGCGGGCATCGCCGTCGGGGCGTTTGCTGGCTCCATCAGCAGCTTCATCGCGTACGCAAGCGACGACCGGGAGCTGCGGGATCTGACGCTGTGGTCGTTGGGTAGCCTTTCGGGCGCGAGCTGGGACAAGGTTTTTGCGGTGGTGCCGTTCGCGCTCGCGATGGCGCTGCTGATACCGAGACTGACGCGCGGCCTCAACGGTTTCCTGTTCGGTGAAGCCGAAGCCATGCATCTCGGCATCGATACTGAGCGCACGAAACGCATCGCTGTTGCCGCAACGGCTGCGGCGGTCGGTGCGGCCGTCGCCGTGGCCGGCATTATCGGTTTCGTCGGCCTTGTCGTTCCCCATTTCATCCGTCTCATATCAGGTCCCGACAATCGGGTCGTTCTACCCGGCAGTGCGCTTCTCGGCGCCGTGCTCGTCATCGGTGCGGACATCGTTGCGCGAATGGTCTTGGCGCCGGCGGAGCTGCCGCTCGGCATCGTGCTCGCGATTGTCGGCGCGCCGGTCTTTCTCCATCTTGTGCTCAAACGCGGCATCGGCGGGTGGGAGTGAGCGGATGCTCGAAGCGCGAAACGTTACGGTCAATCGCGGAGCCAAGGTTCTTCTTGCAAACGCTTCGCTAACACTTGCCCCGGGCCAGTTGACTGCCGTAATCGGGCCCAACGGCGCGGGCAAATCCACGTTGTTGCGCGTAATGGCGGGTGAGCTTCGGCCGGACGCGGGTTGCGTTCTTCTGGACGGCACGGATATTCGCGACATACCGGTCGCGCGGCTGGCAGCGCGCCGGTCGGTCGTATCGCAATCGACGACGCTGTCGTTTGCATTCACGGTCCTCGAGGTCGTGATGCTCGGGACAACGGTGCCGGGTTTCGGCGTCCATGATGCGACGGCGGAGGCGGCGGCACGCAACGCGCTTCGGGCCGTGGGTCTCGCTTCGTTCGAGACACGAATGCTTCATCAGCTTTCAGGCGGTGAGAAACAACGCGTTCATATCGCACGCGCGCTTTGCCAACTCGATACCGCGCCTCGACCGGCATCGGACTCAGCCACCCTTCTGCTCGATGAGCCGACGGCAAACCTTGATCTCCGATATCAGGACGATGTGCTCGCGGTCATCAAAGCGCAGGCGCTTAACGGGCGCGCTGTCCTGCTTGTCATTCATGATCTCAATCTCGCCGCAGCTTTCGCCGATGAAATCGTGCTGATGGCCGATGGCCAAATCGTTGGGCGCGGTAAGCCCGATGAGGTCTTGAATGAGGACCTGCTCAGTCACACGTTCGGGTGTCGATTGCGCAGCGTGACCGCCAGCGATGGTAGACGGCTGATCCTGCCCGCGGCGATCACGCGCAGAATGCAAACCGGAGCTGCAGCAGAATGATGACATTACCCGATGAGTTGGCCGCCACTGGCGTGGCTGTGCCGCTAGCGATTCCCGTTTTGCTTTCGACGAACATCGAGCGTGCCGTCGATACTTACGGCAGCAAGGGCTTCGCCGTCATAAGGGCTGCACACAACTACCTGATCCTGCGCATGCACGCCGTCGAGTTACATATTTCGAACGTGACTCAGATTCCGGAGCCGCATTGCGTCTCCGCTTACATTCGCGTGCGCGACGTCGACGAATGGCACGCCGCGTTCAAGCAAGGAAGTGCCAAGCGGCTTTCCGAGGTTGAAGACAAGCCCTGGGGCATGCGCGAATTTCATTTCATCGACGACGACGGCAATCTTCTGAATATCGGTCAGATGCTGCCGGCGCACATGGCGATGCAATCGTAATTCCATCGATAATGTTGACTTATTCGGTGCACAAATATAGTTTTGTTTTCTGTGGGCGAAGTGAGACGCGGCACCGCTGAATTGAGCGGTGGCTGCGTCCGAGCCCACGCCGCCAACATCCATCTCGATGCGTCTTGGAGCCTACCGACTTCCCGTCTCGCCGCTCTAGGATCATAAACGGCGGGCCGGATCCGCAAGAAACCCCAGCTTCCGGCCCGCTGCTTCATTCACAAAAGGTGCTCACATGTACATCGCCATGAACCGCTTCAAAGTTGAGCCCGGTGCGGAAAAGGATTTTGAGGCGCTTTGGCTTTCGCGGGAAGTGAACCTGCACAAGGAGCCAGGTTTTATCGTCTTCCACCTTCTGCGCGGTCCGACAAAGGACGACCACGTTCTTTATTCCTCGCACACGGTCTGGCGTTCGTTCGGTGACTTCGACGCCTGGACGAAATCGGAGTCGTTCCGGAAATCGCATTCCGGCGCCGGCACAACGAAGAAGTTGTACCTTGGCCATCCCGAGTTCGAAGGCTTCGAGGTTATTCAGGAAGTGAGTTCGGACGGCAGGAACACTGCTCTCGCAGCAGCAGAGTGAGCGCGATGAGCAACATCGCAACATCGGAAGCTGCAGCGCGGCCGACATTGCGCGAGCGACTTGCCGGCAATGCCGACGGCATTCTGGAGCAGGTCGCGCGCGAATACGGCGTCAGCACATTCGAAGCTGTCGAGGCGCTGCCCGTCACGCATCGCGCGATCATCGGCGGCGGCGACTTCGAGAAAATTTTCGCGGCCCTGACAAACTGGGGCTCGGTCGTGTTCATCGTGCATACGCAGGACATCGTGCTCGAATGCGAAGGATCGATACCGCCAGGCTCGTTCGCGCGCGGGTATTTCAATCTCCATGGCGACAGCCCGATCGGCGGTCACATCAAGGCTGAAAGTTGTAAGTCGATCGCGTTCGTGTCGCGACCGTTCATGGGACGAGAGTCGCGCTCCATTCAATTCTTCAACGGCGACGGCGAAGCAATGTTCAAGATTTTTGTTCGTCGCGATGAAAAGCGTGAGTTGATTGGCGAACAGGTCAAGCTTTTTGACGAGCTGAAAGCGAGCCTCGCCGGCTGACGCAAAACGATTCCAGTTAAACCGGGGGAAAAGGCGGGCGGCGCATTAGATGCGCCTCCCGCTTTCCGTTTGGCCATATGCTCCTAGACGATCGGAAACCGGACCTCGGCGCGAAGGCCGGGTCCATTGTCGAATAATTCGATCTTGGCGCCGTGCAGTTCAACGATGGCCGCAACCAGGCTGAGGCCAAGGCCGCTTCCATCGGTCGAGCGGGCGCGCTCCAGCCGATATAGCCGGCGGAAGACGTTGTTGCGTTCGTGCTCCGGTATTCCGGGGCCATTGTCGGCGACATCGGCCACGAAGACACCATCGCCCGCTGACAAGCGGAGTGTGATCTCGGTTCCTGGCCGGCAGTGGCGGATGGAATTTTCAACGAGGTTCGCGAAGAGCTGAACCAACAGTTCGGGATCGCCGCGCACGCACGCCGGGACCGCGATGTCGGATGTGTAAACCAAGCGATCTCCGGCATCCTCGGCGACGACGTCATATACGTCGCGAACATCAGCCAGCAGTTGAGCCAGATCGACCGTCACGAACCGCGACTTGCGCGCGCCGGCCTCGATCTGGGTAATGCGCAGCAGAGCGTCGAAGGTTGCCGATATGGAGTCGATGTCGCCCAGCGCAGAATCGATCGCGCCGCGAAACTCTTCCTTGTCGCTGGCTTCGCGCCGGGCATCGTCCAAGCGCTGGCGCAAGCGGCCAAGCGGCTTTTTAAGGTCGTGAGCGATATCAGACGACGATTGGTTGACGTTTTCGATGAGCCTTTGCAGGTTGCCAAGCATTCCGTTCACTTGCGATGCGACTTGGTCGATATCGTCTTGCTGACCCGATATTGGGACGCGAGCAGTAACTTCGCCTTTCGAAACGCGCGCCAGCGGTCGGGCGAAGGCGTCGATTCGGTGCTGCGTCTCGCGGGCGAAGTAAGCGGCGCACAGCGCGATCGCGAGGCAGGCCGCCAACAAGCCATAGCCGAGCAGCCGCTGCAGAAACGACTTCATCTGCTTGACTTCGCTGTTGTCGCTTCCGACCAGGAGCTTGCCTTTGACGAGCGGCCGCCAGATCGCGAGGAACTCATCGTCGGGCTCGCCGCGATCCAATGTCAGGAACAGGTCGCCGCGCTTGAGTGTCATCCATTGGTTCGAATCGTGAACGCCGCGAACGTTGCCGGCGAGAAAATTTCCCTTCTTGTCGACCAGCTCCATGATGAAATCCGGATCACGCACCGACTCGCTCTCGCTTGCCACAAGCGCGACGAGGTCATCGAAGGTGCGATCGCCGTCGAGCGCGGCCAGGGAATCGAGAGTGGTTTCGACGCGGTCACGGATATCGGCGACGAGCCGGGCGCTCGATACAAGATAGACGACCGTGAACAGCGCCAGAATGGTCGTGATGAAAAAGAGCGAGAACGTCGCTGCCAGCCGAAACGGTGTCCGCTTCAGAAGATCACGTGCCGTCATGGACCGTGTATCCGCTGCCACGAATGGTGTGGATCAGCTCTTTTCGATACGGCTTGTCGATCTTGGCGCGCAGCCGGGAAATATGGGTCTCGACCACGCTCGTTTTCGGATCGAAATGAAAGCTCCACACGCGTTCGAGCAGCATCGTGCGCGTAACGACGCGACCGCGATTGCGCATCAGAACTTCGAGCAAACGAAATTCTCGAGGCTGAAGATCGATGACGTCGCCGCCGCGCGTGACCTTTCGGCTGACGAGGTCGATCTCGAGATCACCGACCTTAAGGCGTGTTTCTTCGCCCTTGGTGTGCGGACGGCGTGCCAGGGCGTTGACGCGCGCGAGGAGCTCAGAGAACGCGAACGGTTTTACGAGATAATCGTCGGCGCCGGCATCAAGACCTTCGACCCGATCATCGACGCCACCAAGGGCGGTGAGGAAAAGCACGGGAACGCCTCGGCCGGCGCTACGGATGGTTTTTATAATTGCGAGACCGTCGAGACTAGGAAGCATCCGGTCGAGGATGATGACATCGTAGTTTTCGGCGACGGCCTGGGCCACGGCATCGCGGCCGTCGGCCAAATGGTCGACCGTGTGGCCTTCCTCTTCGAGGCCTTTCAGTATGTATGCCGCGGTGTTCTGGTCGTCTTCGAGCAGCAGAATTCTCATGCCCATCTGGCCTCGCGGCTTACGATTAAAACATCGCGACGCGAACCATTTAGTATGGGAATGCACGCCACGCCAAGACGGCGGTCATCGCCCGGGCGATTACAAAATTTTAAGTTCACCCGTCTCACGCCGCCCGATTGCGCCCAAATAAGCCGGCGCGACCTTCGACCGAAAGTACGATCACCCCGGCGATGAGGCTGCAGAGCGCAAATCCCGTCGCTATCGGAAAGACGGAGCCGTCGAAGGCCCGCGCAACCAGGCCGCCGGCAAGTGCGGCAACGGCAGTACCGACGGCGCCGACCACGGATGATGCCATTCCGGCATTATGACCTTGGGGCTCCATTGCGATGGCGTTGAAGTTCGGTGCGATCAGTCCGAACAGGAAGAAACTGATGCCGACAGCAACGGCGAACGCGGTGAAGCCGGCCACACCAAATGCGGCGGCCGTCGCAAGCGAGACCGAGAGGACAATAAATACGAGCAAGGATGTATGCGACACGAGTCTCATGCCGAGGCGGCCGACGAGGCGCGCGTTTACGAATGAGGCCACCGCGATGGCCGATGCAATGGCGCCGAAGACAATCGGGAAGATATCGCCGATCCTGAACACGTCGACGAAGACCTGCTGGGCACTTGCGACGTACGCCAGGACGCAGCCGAACATAAAGCCACCAGCTGCGCCGTACCCGATGGTCTGGGGATTGAGGATTACGGCCGAGAAAGATTGGCCGAGAGGCATCGGGGGTTCCTCACCGAGCGCCGGCCGCGCGGTTTCCGGCAGCCGCATGCCCGACCAAATTGCGGACACGGTCGCCATCGCCAAGAGCACGAAGAAAATCCAATGCCAGGTGCCGACATGCAGGAGCGCCTGTCCGGCGGAGGGAGCAAACACGGGGATGGTTATGAAGACCATCATGGCGAACGACATCACGCGCGCCATCTGCCGGCCGGCATAGAGATCGCGGATGACCGCGACCGCGATTATCCGGGGCGATGCGGCGCCGATACCCTGAACGAGTCGGGCGACCAGCAGCATCTTGAAGGATGACGCCCAAAGGGCCCCGATCGTGCCGGCAACGAATACAGCAAGCCCCACCATCAGAATCGGCTTGCGGCCAAAGCGATCGGACAATGGACCGAAGACAATCTGGCCCGCAGCAAAGCCCGCCATGTAGAGAATGATGATCAGCTGTTGATCGTTTTCGTTTGCTACCCCAAAACTTGCGGCAATCGCGGGCAGCGCCGGCAACATGATGTCGATTGCCAGCGCCGTCATGGCCATCAGGGATGCCGTCAGACAGACGAATTCGACGAAAGAGATTGCGAGCGGCATGGACGGTACGTCGGCGCGCGACGCGGTCTGCGCTTCGCGCTGTATCATAGCCATTTGTTATTCCTGAATCTTTTTATCTGGCCGTCTAGAAGGCGGCGTGCCTAGGCTCAAAGCGGCGCGAAAATGCGGCGCGTTGTTGAACGCTCGGGCCGGCGTGCAGGTAGCACGTCGATCTGCGCGCGTCAGCCGACGATGTTTGCAACGCCGCCGCCACGCAGGGCTGGAAGGCTCTTTTGCTCGTGCCGGCGACCGTTACGCGGCTGCGCGATCGTGAAAAGACGCCGGTGCCAGCTTTGCTTCCCATCAAGCGCGCGCGCTTCGAATGACCGACACCTTGCGCACCTGCTATTTGGGGGCCCCACTCGCATTTATTCCGATCATGACAACGGTGTTTTTCAGTGGTCGTCCAAATGAACAATAGACGACTGCTTGGAGATTCGGCGTCAAAGATGTCGGCGATTGCGTGGATATTCCGGCCACATTATTTTATAAGCGTTCGTGAAGAGTGGACTCGATGCTCATAAGTATTGACTTTGTGATGCGCCGCTCAAAATATTCGATTTCAAGTCTGCCGGCTCGACGCCTTTTGGAAAACGCGAAGATGAATTTCTACCCGACAGAGCGGGTCGCTTTATTTATCGACGGCGCCAACCTCTACGCCACGGCAAAATCTCTAGGCTTCGATATCGACTATAAGAGATTGCTTCGGCTCTTCCGTGGGCGCGTGCTTCTCGTGCGAGCGCTCTACTATACCGCACTTGCGGAAGATCAAGAGTATTCCTCGATCCGGCCGTTGGTCGATTGGCTTGATTATAACGGCTTTTCGATGGTTACGAAGCCATCAAAGGAGTTCGTTGACGGGGCGGGACGGCGCAAGATCAAAGGCA
Source organism: Hyphomicrobium sp. (assembly GCA_040509255.1). Taxonomy (GTDB): domain Bacteria; phylum Pseudomonadota; class Alphaproteobacteria; order Rhizobiales; family Hyphomicrobiaceae; genus Hyphomicrobium_B. The sequence continues at coordinate 7,925 of JBEVLH010000105.1, forward strand.
ATATGGACATTGAGCTGACGGTCGACGCCTTGCGCCTTGCCGATACGCTTGACCACATCGTCATCTTTTCCGGAGACGGAGATTTCCGCAGCCTCGTTGCCGCGCTTCAGCAAATGGGCAAACGCGTCAGCGTTGTTTCAACGTTGCACACACAGCCGCCGATGATCGCCGATGAACTGCGCCGCCAAGCGGATCAATTTCTCGATCTGGCCGATCTCGAAAAAGAAATCGCACGCGCGCATAATAACGGGATTTCAGAGATGCACTAAGATCTGAATTCGCTGAGATTCGCGGTTTCTTTGCCGACGATTTCAAACGTGGAAGATCGCCGGTGTTCCGATCGCCAAACGAAAAAATTCGATCTCGCGTTTCTGTTCTGTCAAGTTTGACTATGGCTCGGTCAAATTCTTGGCGGACGTCTCGGAAAGTCGCGGCGGAATTCACTCGCAATTCCATTTAGTATCGCGCGAATTCAATTGAACGCGTTTTCGTGTGGTCGAGGTTACGTCGACAAGAGCGAGGTTTTTTCCACAACACCAACCTGGGACAAAACGCCACGCGCTGGACGACGGTGAGGGAAAATAGGGAGCAATTTTCGACGCTAATGAAGCGCCAAATTTATTGATCAAAAACGGAACTAGCCTCCGAAACGGAGGCTAAACTCGTGGTTTGCCCGTCCATCTCGCCTCAAGGTTGCGCCGGCCCTGCCCTTGAGATGACATTCATCTGGGCCTTATGAAGGCAACTCAGCTCGCCGGGGGGTGTCTGAGGTTTCGGCCACGTGCCCCGGGTTTCAGCGCGGACGACGCATGGTCAATTTCTTTATTCACCGGCCGATCTTTGCTTCTGCCATCGCAGTCATAATGGTGCTTGCGGGGTTGATTTGTTATTTTCTCCTGCCGGTCTCGCAGCTCCCTGACGTCACGCCGCCTCAGGTCGTGGTGAGCGCGATCTACCCGGGAGCGAGCGCACAAGTCGTCGCCGATACCGTCACGACGCCGTTGGAGCAACAGATCAACGGCGTCGAAGGCATGACGTACATGTCTTCGTCGAGTTCGAATGACGGTTCCTCCACGATCACCATCACCTTTGATGTCGGTTATCCGCTGAGCATTGCGGCGGTGGACGTCCAGAACCGCGTGTCGGAAGCCGCCTCCTCGTTGCCGCCGATCGTCAATCAGGCTGGCGTCACGATCCGAAAGCAGAACCCGAACTTCGTGCTGATCGTGAACCTGACGTCGCCCGATAATTCGGTCGATCCGGTCGCGCTCAGCAATTATGCCTATCTCCAGATCGTCGATCCGTTGAAGCGATTGGCCGGTGTCGGCGACGTGCAGATTTTCGGCGAGCGGCGCTATTCGATGCGAATCTGGCTCGATCCGGACAAGCTTTCGCAACTCGCGATCACGGCGGTCGACGTACAGAACGCTGTGGCCGAGCAGAATATTCAGGTCGCGGCCGGTAAAATCGGGCAATCGCCGGCGCCGCCGGGCACCCCATTCGAAATGCAGGTCAACGCCACCGGCCGCCTCAGCAATCCGGAGGAGTTCGGCAATATCGTTTTGCGCTCGAACCCGTCGACGGGGGCGATCGTTCGCCTGCGGGATGTCGCAAGGATCGAACTCGGGGCGCTGCAGTATTCTTCGACCGCCTTCTTCGGAAAAGATCCGTCGGTCGTGCTTGCCGTCTTCCAGATGCCTGGGTCGAACGCGCTCGATCTGCAGGAGCGCGTCCTCAACAAAATGCAGGAGCTTTCGAAGCGGTTTCCGAAAGGGATCGCCTACGGCATGCATTACGACACGACGCGCTTCGTGTCGGCGGCGATGCACGATGTGGTGTTCACACTGCTTGAAGCGTTGTTTCTGGTCGTGCTTGTCGTCTACGTGTTTTTGCAGAGCTGGCGCACGACCATCATTCCGACGATCGCCATTCCCGTTTCCTTGATCGCGACGCTCGTCATCATGGAGGCGCTCGGCTTTTCGCTGAACATGCTGAGCCTTCTCGGCATGGTGCTCGCGATCGGGCTCGTGGTCGACGACGCCATCGTGGTCGTCGAAAACGTCGAGCGGCAGTTGGAAAACGGCCTTAAGCCGATGGATGCCGCACTGAAGGCGATGTCGGAGGTGACGGGCCCGATCATAGCGACGACCGGCGTTCTCATGGCCGTCTTCATTCCGGTGGCGTTCATTCCGGGAGTTTCGGGACGCCTCTATAACCAGTTCGCCTTGACTGTCGCGATTTCGGTCGGGCTTTCGGCTTTCAATTCGTTGACGCTCAGCCCAGCGCTGGCGGCGGCATTTTTGCGTCACAAGCCGCCATCGACGTTCTTTCTGTTCCGCTGGTTCAACGCCGGGTTCGACCGGCTTTCGCACGGTTACGCCAAGCTCGTGCGGTTTTTGATCCGAATCCGCTGGATCATGTTGATGCTGTTCGTCGCCGTTCTGGCCGCGACGTACTTTGTCGCTCAGCGCATCCCATCGACGTTCCTGCCGGTCGAAGATCAGGGTTATTTCTTCGTCGTCGTGCAGCTGCCGGACGGGGC
>JBEVLH010000106.1:0-3796 GCA_040509255.1 Hyphomicrobium sp.
TGAGCCCCGCGCGTAACGCCGACATGGCGCACGCCTAATCGAAGGACGCTCGCGAACCGCTCGTCATCGTTTGCTCCTCCGAGGAAATTTTGGAAGGCTTGGGCAGAAAAGATCGCGTAGTCGGTCAGGCCGATCACACGATCGAGAAGCACGCCGCTGTTGAGATCGATATCGAGAACTGTCGGAATGCCTTGGCCGCGTGCGGCGGTAAAAGCCGCGACAGTGCCTTCGAGCCACGTGAGATCGCTCAAGACAACGCGCGCGTGTTGGATATCCGATACTGGCAGCCAATCGGCTGTGAGCGGAAACTCGTGGTCGTCCTCGCTGATGACGAGACGCTCACCACGCCGATCGACAATGACGGCCGCCGTCGCCGATGTGTGTCCCTGACACGAGCGGACGTGGCTGGTCGCGACGCCGATATCTTTCAGCTGGTGGCGGATGATGCCACCGGACGGGTCGTCGCCGACGCGGGCCCAAAGAGCGACGTCGGCACCGAGACGCGCGATGGTGGCGGCTGCATTCGCCGCCATGCCGCCGCCGCTCGCCACATGGTCGAGTGCGCGGATTTTCGTCGGCGAAGACGGAAACTTGTCGATGCGATAGACATAGTCGAGCGCGGCATGGCCGACCGCTATGATGAGATCTTTCTGCATGGGTCGATCTGCCCGCCAACCGCCTTAAGGCAGATCGTGTTGGCGGCTGCGGTCGTCCGAGAGCGACGTCCGTCCGCTTTTCAAGACACCCAAGTGCGCCCTGAGCCGGTCGATCTCGGCCAAGAGATCGAATGCCAACGCGATGCCGGCGGGATTCACGCCAAGGTCTTGATCGAGGCGCTTGGCTTTGGCGAGGCGCACGACGCTGAGGCTCGAAAATCGCCATTCGGACGCGGTCGTCCCGCGCGCCTCGATGAGGCCATGCTCAATGAGCTCGATGATCCAGGCTGTTTCGACATTGCATACGGCGCCCAGGTCTTCCAAGGAATAGACCGGATCATTGCTGATCGGCTCGCCAGCGATCGCGCCGGTGTTCTTCTCTGCCATCGGTTAAACTCCCAGTCCGGCGCGCGGATCGAACGCCAATTCCTTCGCCATCTCTTCGTAGATCTTGCGGGCTTTTTCGTCGGTCGCCGGCGGCCAGACAACTTTCAGCACCGCGTAGAGATCGCCGGGTTCGGCAGCTGGAATGCCGCGCCCCCTCACCCGAAGCTCTCGGCCGTTTGCGGAGCCGGCCGGAACCTTCAGCATGATGGCGCCGGCGGGCGTCGGCATCCTGACGCTGGCGCCGAGGGCAACCTCCCACGGGGTAACAGGGAGATCGAGATAGAGATCCTTGCCGACGACGCGGTAAAGCTTGTCGGGCCGGAAGCGGATTTCGAGATAGAGGTCGCCGTTCGGCAAGCCGCCGGTGCCCGGCGAACCTTGTCCCTTGAGACGAATGCTTTGTCCTTCGGTGACGCCCTTGGGAATTTGCACCGTCAGACTTTTGTCGCGCACGAGGACGTGGCCGCCATCGTCGAGTTCCGGCATGCGAAGAGAGATCGTTCGCGTGGCGCCCTGCAGAGCATCCTGAAGATCGATGACGATGGCCGCGTGATGGTCCTCGCCGCGCATGTGGAACGCGCTATGGCCGCGGCCCGCACGTCCGGCGCTCGCCGCCCGCTCGGCGCCGAAGATGCTGCTGAAGAAATCGCTGAAATCACCGCCTCCCGGCGCGCCGGAATATTCGAAACCAGCATCCCAGTTTGGCGGCGGCCTGAATTCCTGTCCCGCCTTCATATCCTTGCCAAGCTGATCGTAGGCGGCGCGCTTTTCGACGTCGCCCAAAGCCTCATAGGCTTCGCCGATCTCCTTGAATTTCGCTTCCGCGCCGTCGTCCTTATTGATGTCGGGGTGAAATTTTCGCGCGAGTTGCCGGTAGGCTTTCTTTATATCCTCCTGCGTGGCGTCCCGCTCGACGCCGAGGATCTTGTAGTAATCCTTGAATTCCATTGGCTCTCACATCATCGGGAAAGGTTTAGAGCGTCGTCGATAATTTTTCTGTGGTCGAAGCCGATTGCAATGCCGTCGAAATCTTTGACCCATGCGACTTCCGCGGCGTCGTCGCCTGCTTCCGCCGTCGCGTCTTCAACCCGCGTAAGAAACGCGATCGTGCACGTGTGGCCGCGGGGATCGCGATCGGGCTTGGAATAGACGCCAACGAGCGTGAGCTTTCCGGCCGCAACGCCTGTTTCCTCTTTGAGTTCGCGTCGCGCAGCATCCTCGACGGTTTCGCCGATCTCGACAAAGCCGCCCGGCAGCACGAGTTCACCCTTGAACGGCGGGAATTTCCGTCGAACCATGAGGACGCCGCGCGCTGCGTCGACGACCACACAATCGACCGAGAGGCGAGGTGTCTGAGGAAGAGGCATGACCATTTCCTGTACGTCGAAAGTGCGCGAATGAAAACCTCAGCGAGCGCGGGACTGCTCTTATATCGTCTCAAGGAGAAACTCGAGGTTCTCCTTGCTCACCCAGGCGGTCCCTATTGGAAGAATAAGGACGCGGGTGCGTGGACTGTGCCAAAGGGTGAAATTCTCGAAGGGGAGGATCCGCATCAGGCAGCGATCCGGGAATTCATGGAAGAAACCGGATTCCGCCCGAGTGGCGATGCGCTTTCACTCGGATCGTTGCGACAGGCCGGCGGCAAATGGGTGCATGTCTGGGCCGTCCCACAGGATTGGGATCCGGCGCGCCTCGTCAGCAATTCGTTCAGCATAGAATGGCCGCCTCGCTCCGGGCGAGTGCAGGAATTCCCGGAAATTGACCGTGCAGCGTGGTTCGATCTCGCTCAGGCCCGCGTTAAGATCCTGAAAAGCCAATTGCCGTTCCTCGACCGGTTGGAGCAGGTCAAAGGCGCGGCGTGACGCCAATTCGCTTCAATACGGAGCGGCCGTAACGCCATATTAATCAGAACTCGAAAGCGGCCTCTGAAACTCCCCGATTTTTAGGAAATGACGCTCATAACCGTTCGAACGCGCCGACGATCAGAACAACAAAAATGTTGCGACCGGCGTGCTCATAAAAACGGGGTTGAGTGGCGTCATGAGTAACGTAGTTTCAGCGATCAAGCCGGCCGAAATCTATTCGGACCTGACAGACGAAGACATCGCCGAGTTGATGGCGGAAGCGGCGCGGGTCGATGCGATGCTGCAATCGGGCCGAATTTCCACGATGTATCTCACCAACGCCTTGGCGAATGCAGACGCCGTCGATGCCCAAGTCGATGCGCAACATTGGGAATGGCCCGCCACGGCGGCTTAATCGCTGACATCTTCTAAAAAACAAAACCGGGGCTCGGTGTTCGAGGCCCCGGTTTGGATCGCCTTGCATACAGCGGGCGAATTATTTCAGCGGCGTGTCGTAGACGACCGGATCACGCGAGGGAGCGCCAAAGAGGTACGTCAGGCCGACGCGCGCGACCCAAAAGCTGTCATCCCAGTCAGCACGAAGGCTGCACGGCCCTGTGCAGTCACTTGTCGTGAAAGTGTGATCTTGCGAGCCAAGATCGACATACAGCGCATCGGCGCGGAACGCCCAGTGATCGCTCAGCAGGTAGTCTACGCCGCCGCCGGCCGTCCAGCCAATCTGCGTGTCGGAACTCGAGAAAAATCTTAAGTTCTCAGTGCCGCTAGCGCTCATCGAATGATCGATGCCGCCATAAGCCAAGCCGCCCGTCGCGAAGACAAGGAAGTTCTGGTCTCCGACGATACCAACTCGGGCGCGAAGGGTGCCGTACCAATCGACTTCCGAGCCGA
>JBEVLH010000107.1:0-5239 GCA_040509255.1 Hyphomicrobium sp.
GTCGAGAACTTTGCGCCTTGCAGTGGCCGCCGCAGCGGCCTGAGTGTTGACGTCTGTCATGAAGGCCAAGTTTCTCGCTCCGGCTCACGTGGGGCATCAATGTAGCAGAGATCCGGAAGGCGCCCGCAGGAGCGCCTCCCGGATTCAGGTCTTAGTTCGAGAAGACCGGTTTGTTGTCTTCGCCGACAACGTCCGCCCAGCTCTTCTTGACGAGAGCAACGACGTTATCAGGCAGCGGAACGTAATCGAGGGCTTCCGCTTCCTTGTCGCCGTTGGCGTAGGCCCAGTCGAAGAACTTCAGGGCGTCCTTAACGGCAGCCACATCCTTCGGCTTCTTGTGGACAAGGATGAACGTCGGGCTGGTGATCGGCCAGCTTTCAGCACCGGCCTGATCCGTCAGGATGACGCCGAGGCCAGGAGTAGCAGCCCAGTCGGCACCGGCGGCAGCAGCCTGGAAGGCCGAGATGACCGGAGCAACCGTCTTGCCGTCCTTGTTGATCAGCTTGGTGTAGGACATCTTGTTCTGCTTGGCGTAGGCGTACTCGACGTAGCCGATCGAGCCCTTCGTCTGCTTGACGTTGTTGGCGACGCCTTCGTTGCCCTTGGCGCCGATGCCGGCCGGGAACTGGACCGACGTGTTGGAGCCGATCTTGGACTTAAAGTCCGGGCTGACCTTCGAGAGGTAGTTCGTCCAGACGAACGTCGTGCCAGATCCGTCCGAGCGGAAGACGACGGCGATGGCATCGCTGGGGAGCTTCACGCTGGGGTTGAGCTTCTGGATCGCCGGGTCATTCCAGGCGGTGATTTCGCCGAGGTAGATCTTGGCGATGGTCGGGCCGTCGAGAACGAGGTCGCCCGGGTTGATGCCGTCGACGTTCACGACCGGCACGATGCCGCCGAGAACGGTCGGGAACTGGATGAGGCCGTTCTTTTCGAGTTCTTCGCCCGGAAGGGGCTTGTCCGAGGCACCGAAGGTCACCGTGTTGGCGATGATCTGCTTGATGCCGCCGCCAGAGCCGATGGACTGATAGTTCAGGCCGACGTTGGTCGCTTTTTTGTAGGTGTCAGCCCACTTCGCGTAGATCGGGTATGGGAACGTGGCACCCGCGCCGGAGATGTCGGCTTTGACGGGTGCGGTCGCAGCGGCTGTCGCCGCGAGCGCCGCGATAAGCGCCATAAAAGACTGTTTCACTCGTGGTCTCCTTGTTGAACGGGGGCTTGAGGCCTCGCCACTCCATCTGCCGGGTAACCCCGGCCAGCACTCTGTAGTCCAGTTAGTTCACGCCTTTGTGAAACGTTAACGAACTGTTACTAAATCGTTTTTTGGCGCCTACCTGTTTTTTCGTAAGGTTTCGACGACCGATTTGCCGCTGAGGCCCGTTCACATGCGCTCGCAACGAGCACTTGGCGGGCTGTGCGGTTTTCCCCAGAGGTATTCCGATGCGTTGTGCTGACCTGTTTGATCCGGCAGCCCTATCGGGGACCACTGTCATCACACCGTCATCGAACGCGGGATCCTTGTAGCGATTCAACGCAATGCATTTGTGACAGTGTAAATAGTTGAAAAATATAAAGTTTATAAATACGATGGCAAAACGACCCGAAAAGTGGTGCCTTGCCCGACCACGGACTGCACCGAAAGTTCACCCTCGTGGCGGTTGAGGACGTGCTTGACGATGGCAAGCCCAAGGCCGGTACCGCCGATCTGGCGGCTATGCTCGGCGCTGACGCGGTAAAAGCGTTCGGTCAATCGCGGTAAATGCTCAGGTGCGATCCCGGGGCCGTCGTCGGATACGGTGACGAATGCGCGAGCGGGAATGCGCGCGTCACTCGGGCCGATCTTCTTTTGCAGAGTGATTTTGACGTGTCCGCCGTCACGGCCGTACTTCACGGCATTCTCGACCAGATTGTGGAAGACCTGGAACAGCTCATCGCGATCGCCCATCGCGAACAGCGGCTCGGGGGTAGGGTGGACATCAATCGTTATGTTTCGTTCGTCGGCAAACGGCGTGAGCGATCGCGTTATGTCGGCGATGAGATCATCGAGGGCCACTCGCCCAATCGGCTTCAGGTTGGCCTTTTCCTCGACCCGGCTGAGCAATAGCAGGTCATCGATCAGGCGGGTCATGCGTTCGGCTTGATCGGCCATGATGGCGAGAAATCTCTCGCGGGCTTTTTCGTCGTTTCGAGCCGGCCCTTGCAGCGTCTCGATGAAGCCGCGCACCGATGCGAGCGGCGTCCTCAGTTCGTGGCTGGCGTTGGCGATGAAGTCGGTTCGCATTTCAAGCATGCGATGCTGCTCGGATTCATCATGGATGGTGATCAATGCAGCGATGGGCGGACCCGCATCGGTACCGCCGAGGGGCGTCACCGTTGCAATCAGGCGTTGCCCGGCCGCGCCACGAGGGACAAGACGAGCGATGTTCTTCTCGCCGTATTCGAGCGTTCCCAAAACGGCAGAGATGAGTTCGGGATCGCGGTCGACGTGCTCCAACGCTACGCCTTGGCGGAGCCGGTCGAAGAGCGCGCGGGCAGCTGCGTTGAAGTTCAGGATGACGGAGGAATCATCCAGCACGATCGCGGGATCGGGCATCGCCGCCGTGAGATCGGTCCAGGTTAGTATCTTGTCGGAGCTAGAGCCAATGCCTGTCATGTCGCCCGCTTTTTGATCGAGCCTAGCGCGTGGCCATGCAAGTAACGCGGCAATCGCACCGGACAATCCACAGGCAAACAGAATTCCGTCTCGCAGTGGCCCGCTTGTCAACGTCGATAAAAGGACCAGCGCAAGAAACGCCGTGGCGGCGAGAGCTGCAAAACCTAGGCGAGCGTTGTCACGGGTCATGCGCGTTGCAGTAATGCCGAAGCGCGACATAAGCTAGTCGGGAATTCAGCTGCGCCGCGAACCGCGAGTCGCCGGCTTGCCGCTTCTGGCCTTGCTGCGATGCTCACTTTCCCCGTTGGGTTCGGTCTGAATAAATCCGACCGGCGATTTGACGGCGAGTTCCGCCAGCGTGTGCTGATCGAGCACCGAGATGAACGCTGTCAGCGCGTCGTCGAACATGGCGTTGATGTTGCCGGGATCCGCGTCGGCCGACTGCGGATCTTTCCCGCCTTCGACCTGTACGCGCGTCACCTCGATGGCGCGCACGACATCGCCGATCCGGATCGCAGAGGCTGGCCGCGCGAGCCGAACCCCCCCGTTGGGACCTCTGACGGCGGTTAGAAATCCGGCATGGGAAAGAATGTGGACGATCTTGAAGACGTTTTGTTTGGTGACGCCGAGGCGATCGGACACGTCCGCCACCTTCACGAGCTGATCTTTGGCAAGCGTGCAGTCGATAAGAATGCGGATCGCGTGACCGGTCTGCTTCGTCAAGCGCATAATTGAATTACCTGGGGATCGCGCGGCCGCGACGGAAAAAAACTTTTGTTGGTTGTTTCACGAATATCGACGCGGTGGCAAGGGGCGGCGGCAACCAAGTTCACTTGACAGGCAGGCGAACGGGCATTCTATACCTGCACGGTAAATAATTGGGAGCGGGGTCCCGCTTAAGCATCCGGCGGATCGCTGAAAGCCACCGCCAGGGAGATCAGACGATGTCGAAAAAGGCCTTTGTATTGGCATGCGCAACTCAGCTTGTGATTGCGGCCTCAATGGGAGCCGGCTCAGCTCAGGCTGACGCGCCCGCGACCAAAGACATCATCAAGAATTACGGCGACGTCGCGGAGGCGATGTATTCGGACGCACTGACCAAGGCGAAGGATCTCGATACGGCGATTGACGCGTTTCTGGCTTCACCGAACGATCAGACGCTTGTCGCCGCGCGCGTGGCGTGGAAGGCCGCGCGGGTGCCTTACATGCAGACCGAGGGCTTCCGGTTCGGCAACAAGATCGTCGATGATTGGGAAGGCAACGTGAACTCGTGGCCGCTCGATGAAGGCTTGATCGATTACGTCGACAAGGCGAGCTACGGCGACAGCAAGGAAGAAAATCCGCTCTATACGGCCAATATCATCGCCAACAAGAAAATCCGCCTCGGACAGAAAATTCTTGACGCCAGCAAGATCGACAAGACCGTCATCGCCAAGCTCAACAGCGCTCTCGACGTCGAGGCCAATGTCGGCACTGGCTATCACGCCATCGAGTTCCTGCTGTGGGGCCAGGATCTCCACGGCACCGGACCCGGCGCGGGCGAACGGCCGGCGAGCGATTACGATCTCAAGAACTGCACGCATCAAAATTGCGATCGCCGCCGCGACTATCTGAAGGCTGCCTCGGACCTGCTGGTCGACGATCTGACCGAGATGGTCGGGGACTGGAAAACCGACGGCGCGGCGCGCAAGGCGCTCGCCGGTCAGGACGACAGCCAGCAGCTCTCAACCATCCTGACGGGCCTCGGTTCGCTGTCGTACGGTGAACTCGCCGGTGAGCGTATGAAGCTCGGGGTGTTGCTGCACGATCCGGAAGAAGAGCACGACTGCTTTTCCGACAACACGCACAACAGTCATTATTACGACCAGGTCGGCATGATGGAGATCTGGAGCGGCAAGTATGACGGCGTTACGCCGGTTAGCGGCCCGAGCATCGCGGAACTGGCACGCGATAAAGCGCCGGAGGCCGCAAAGCGCGTCGACGATGCGATGGCGACGACGCTCGAGAAGATCAAATTGATCAAGGCCAAAGCCGATTCCGGCGAGGAGGCCTACGATCAGATGCTGGCGGCCGGCAACGACGCTGGCAACAAGCTGATCCTCGACGCGGTCGATGCGCTCGTTGCGCAGGCGCGGGCGATCGAAGCAGTCGTGGCCGCGCTGAACCTCAAGGTCAAGATCGAGGGCTCGGACAGCCTCGACGATCCCGACAAGGTCGCCAAGGCAAAGTAGGTTGAAGTTTACGCGCGATAACGCGGTCCGATCCGGCACGGTGCTCTGATGGTGACACGCCGGGAGTTGCTGGTTGGGACCGCGGCCTTTTCGGGGAGCGCGGCGGTCGGCGTGTTTGCCGTTGGTCGCACCAGCGTCGAGGCGCGCGAAGTGATCGCCGAGCCGATCGCGCACGGTGTCAAGTCGCTCAGCCTCGATCTCGCCGAGCGTCCGACGGCGCTGCCCTGCTTCGGCGGCAAAACGTTGCCGCTCTGGACGTTCGAGTCCGGAACGACTTTTCCTATCGTACGCGTTAAGCTGGGCGAGCGGCTCGACACCGTTTTCCGAAACCATCTGCCGCGTGACGGCGAGGTGG
>JBEVLH010000108.1:0-4321 GCA_040509255.1 Hyphomicrobium sp.
TGCAGGATCGCGTTGCGATCATCACGGGTGGCGATTCAGGTATAGGCCGTGCAGTTGCCGTGCTGTTTGCGCGCGAGGGTGCCGACGTCGCGATCTGCTATCTCGAGTCCCGCAACGATGCCCTTGCGACCAAGCAAGCAGTGGAGAAGGAGGGCCGACAATGCCTTCTGATCGAAGGCGACGTTTCAGATTCGAAGTTTTGTAACGACGTCGTGGCACAGACAGTGAAGAAGCTTGGAAAGCTCGACATCCTCGTCAACAATGCAGCCTTCCAGGAGCACACGAACGACATCGTCGATTTGACGGACGAGCACTTCGACCGAACACTCAAGACCAATCTCTACGGTTATTTCTATATGGCGCGGGCGGCGATTCCGCATATGCAGCCCGGCTCGGCAATCGTCATGACAGGTTCGGTGACGGGCATCGAAGGCAGCAAGGAGTTGCTGGACTATTCGATGACGAAAGGCGGCATCCATGCGTTCACGCGTTCGCTGTCGGCCCAACTCATCGAGCGTGGGATACGCGTGAACGCGATCGCGCCGGGACCGGTTTGGACGCCGCTCAATCCTGCGGATCGACCGGCCGAAGACGTCGCGAAATTTGGAACGGAGTCGGCGATGGGGCGGGCGGCTCAGCCTGAGGAGATCGCACCGGCGTTCGTATTCATGGCGGCGCCATCGTGCTCGAGTTTCATCACGGGTGAAATTCTTCCCGTCATCGGCGGATACGCTTGAGGCCTACCGCCGGCAGAGTTGCTATCATCAAAATGATTCTCCGCGTGAGACGGTAGTCGTGGGCGCGTTTGGTTACCGCGATGTCAACGTTTGTCCGCCGCGATGTAACGGTATCGAGGGACGATCTGTACTATGAGCATGTTCGGGTGGTTGGGTCGGCCGGCTTCGCAGCCGGCAGAGGTCAAGGCGGATACGGCACCGGAGCGGAAAAAGCGTCCGAAAATCGATAAGGACGTCGCCGAGGAACGGGCTCGCAAGAACAGTCCCTGGCGGTTTGACGATGGTCCGTCCCGCCGGCCGGTCGGCAGCAAATAGGCTGCGTGCAGCATTCCATTTTAAACGCTTGCGGCATCAACAGACTGGTATTTGCCGAAGTGCGCACGTAGTGTCCCGCGCGTGTGTTGGGGACTTTCGGGTATGCTCGGGCGTGACCTCGTCGAGCCATTATGCACGTTGCAAGGATATTTTGGCGGGTGTCCCAACGGGTATCCCGCGGGCGTTGCTCGTGATGCTCCGTTGACGGCCGCCGATCGGATCGCGACGGATGTACGCCGATGAGCATCCGGGTTGCGATCGCCAATCCCAAAGGCGGCGTCGGCAAAACGCTGACGACGATGATGTTGGCCGATGGCTTGGCGCTCACTTATCAAGCGCGCATTCTGGTTCTCGATGCCGATCCCCAAGCGGGCGCGACCAAGGCTCTGCTCGGGATCGACGCCGAGCAGGAACTTCGTGAGCGTCGCATTGGCCTCGGGCCGATGCTGGAAGCTTTTGCGCGCGGGCGGAATATCCGACTTGCGTCCCACAGGGTCGCGGCAAGCGATCTCCTCGAATTGCAAGACCGGCACCAGGGGTTCATCGACATCCTGCCGTCCAACCACGAGCTTCTCGGCGACATGGCCGATTTCGAGCGATCGGCGCACCGCAAACGGCGAAAGGACCGCCTCGACGTTCAGCTCTCGAAGGTGCTGAGCGACGAACTGGCGAAAATTGAAGACGAATACGATGTGGTTCTGATCGATTGCCCGGCGGGACCCGGCGTGCTGGGGCTTGCCGGACTGCGCCTCGCTCAGCACATCCTTGCGCCGACGAGCCTGGAAACAAACGCCTATTCGACGCTGATCGATTTTCTCAAATTCATTCTGGCGGACGATCTGGACATGGCTTCCCACGTCAGGGTTCATCCGTTGATTACGCAGTACCAGTCGACCAATTCGATCCAGCGCGAGATGCTGCATCACATCAAGGAAGGGCTTTCCCATCTCAACGCCATTTCACGCCCCATTCCCTACACCGCGGCGTTGCAGAATGCGGCAGCTCATCCCGGAATGGGATCGCTGCGGACGGCGCAGCAGAAGTACGGCAATGCGCTGTCGGAGGTCGTGGCACTGTCGAAGGCCGTGGTTGAGCGCATCAGCGGCGGCGGTTGACCGGCTGAGCGCGGCATTTGCCGATTTGTAAATGGCGCCAGCCGCTGCAGGCGCTATAGGTTGGGAATGCAATTGGGGGAGCTGATATGTTGATGCGCACTCTAGGGTTTATGCTCGTTTCCCTGAGCACTCTTTCGGCACCGGCATTTGCCCAGCTCAAGCCCGGCGACAAGGCTCCGATGTTCAAGGCACAGGCGTCGCTGGGGGGCAAGCAGTTCACGTTCTCGTTGCCCGAGGCGTTGAAGAAAGGGCCTGTCGTCGTCTACTTCTATCCGAAGGCTTTTACCTCCGGCTGCACCGCCGAGGCGCACGATTTCGCCGAAGCCATGCCGAAGTTCAGCGCGCTCGGAGCCTCGGTGATCGGGATCAGCAGCGACGATATCGCGACGCTCGATAAGTTCTCGACGTCGGAGTGCAGAAGCAAATTCCCGGTTGCCGCTGACAATGATCAACGCATCATGACCGCGTATGACGCCGTGATGATGGGGATCATGCCCTATGCCAACCGAACATCGTATGTCGTGACCCCGGACGGGCGCATTGCTTATGAATACACGGCCTTGGATTCCTCAGACCACGTCAAGAACACGCTCGGGGCCGTTTCGCGCTGGAAGGCGAAGCACAGCTAGGACGGGGGCGACGCCTTTTTACCAGCCGCGGCGGCGTCCGGGGCGATGCCGCGGAGGGCCCGGAGGAGGAGTCCAGTACGGCTGCGGATAAAACGCATATTGTGGTCCCCATTGGGGGAACAATCCGAAGTACGGCAGCGGATATGGTGGGGCGTAATAGACGCCATTCGCTTCATAAAGATCGTTATAGGGCCGCGCGAACAGCACAGGCGGCACCGGCGCAGCGAAAGCCTCGAGAGGCGGCGCCTCTTCTTCGCGGCCGAAATCGGCGGCGCACGCGATCGATGGCGTGATGATCAGCAGCGCGAGGACCGTCAGGTGCGAGGGTGTCATCATATGGGTCGTCATACAACTGTGGCGCAGGATGAAGCGATTGTCGGCCATCGCCCGTAAGGAACGGTAAAGAGCGCGCAAAAAATCGGATTGGTGCCGGGGGGGCAAGTTGAGGCGAAGCGGTCAGACCTTGGTTTTGGACTGGGACAGAAGCGCCATGGTCTTGGGATCTGGGCCGTTGCAGAACGTGAACAGCGCCCTCGCGTAGATGCTGTCGTGTCCGGTCACAGCGGCAAATAACGTCATCGACGAATGAAACTTCAGGTTATCCGGTGTGCCGAGAATGTGGAGCAGGGACTCGTAGCGATGCTCGAGCATCAGCGCGGTAACTTGCGCCAGCCGCGGGCCCAGAACCGGATGGCAGACAAAGGCGAGCGCTTCCTCGTAACTTCCTATCCCGAATTTCTCGGCCATGGCGCTGGTGCCGAGGCCGCGCATCTGAGGGAATACGTACCACATCCAGTGCGATTGCTTTTTGCCCGCACTTAGTTCGCTCACGACCCGTTCGTAGGTGTGAGCTTGCGCGTTGACGAAGCGCTCCAGTTCAAACGGATCATCGGCATTTTGCATGATCGACCGCTGGGTTGTTGGCAGCGAACGCGGTGGGCTACGGTTTTCGATGCGGGCGCGAGCGAAGCTACTTGCGAAGGCCGCGCGTGCGTTCGGAAATGCGGACGGAAACAGCCTTCGATAATGCGACGTCCTTTTGCCCGCCTAAAAATCGCGGTCCGGAAGGACTAAAATTGTGCCTGACTATATTCGTCGGGGTTTACCGAGACAAACAGTTCGGTATTGGAAATTTGGCACCTCGCGCGAAATTTTCCGTAGCAAGATCAATGCGACGGCGACGGCGCACGGGAGTCGTTAAATCTCCAGCATCGGCAGCAAAGCCACGGCTTGGCGTTCAACCCCCATCCCGAACGCAGCGCTCGAGTCAACCCGTAGCTGTGCAGGGGAGCTATCTGGGAGACTTGGTTCTCGGCGGCCCATGCGCTGGCATACCTCGTGATCACAAAGGAATGAGTCATGGCGCGAGCCGACGCCGTCGAAATACCTGCCAACGTCGGACGAGCGATCGCCTCGGCTTTTTGCACCGGCCTGATCGGTATCGGGCTTGCACGTTTCGCTTATACGCCTTTGCTGCCCGCGATCATCAATGCCCACTGGTTCCCCGCATCGGCCGCGGCCTATC
>JBEVLH010000109.1:0-2783 GCA_040509255.1 Hyphomicrobium sp.
GAGCATTACATGCGGGAAAGCCGTTGCACCGCTGGTCAGGCCCGAGGAAGGACTGATTGACCTGGAGGTGCGCACGGCTGGCGGCCCCTGCGTCTA
This sequence comes from Hyphomicrobium sp., assembly GCA_040509255.1. Taxonomy (GTDB): domain Bacteria; phylum Pseudomonadota; class Alphaproteobacteria; order Rhizobiales; family Hyphomicrobiaceae; genus Hyphomicrobium_B. The sequence continues at coordinate 97 of JBEVLH010000109.1, forward strand.
AAGCCAACGCGGCAGCCGCTTTCGAGCGGTTGCCGTGTCCGTTTAAATGTGGATGTCGGCAAGTCGGCGGCGCTGCTCCCACGCCGTCTGCCCGACCGCGCGGGTCTTTCGGAGAGGCCTGGGGAGGGCCGATTGCGACGGACAGGGCGGCGTGCCGTCGCCATCATCCAACATCTTCAAAGCGTTTATGATGTCGCCGATCCTGACCTGCGTGGCTGATCCGGGAATTTGGCGAAGCCATGGCTTGCCCTCGACGGCAAAGGCGTCGGATGCCCACGTCGCTAAGATGCACCGCTTCTGCAAGGTGTCGAGGAAGGGATTTGCCAGGACTTCGCGGGGATGCGTAAACGTACTGGCAAGAAGAGAGTTTGCATGGATCTCATTCATTGAGCTGACAGGTGCTGTCATGTTGGCCTCCTAACTCCTTTCGATAAGGCTCGATGCGCTGCTGCGGCGTAGGTACGCCACAGCAGCAGTGACGATTGATCAAGCAGCCTTAGACGTCAGCTGCTCAACGTTGGACCGTGCCGATGTCGCGATTTCGATCTTGCGCGGCTTCTTGGCTTCCGGCACCTCGCGCAGCAGGCCGATCCGCAGTAACCCGTTCTCGAAATGGGCGCCGGTCACCTGCACGTGGTCGGCCAGATTGAATTGTCGCTTAAAGGCGCGGCCGGAGATGCCCTGGTAAAGGAAGTCGCGTTTCTGCTCCTCCCGGCGTCCTTCCACCGTCAGCACGTTCTGCTCGGCGGTCACCGACACGTTGTCTGGCGTGTAACCGGCGAGAGCGAGCGTGATCTGGTAACGATCGTCACCGACGCGCTCGATATTATACATCGGGAAGGCATCCTCGTTGCCGCGCTGGGCGGAGTTTACGAGGTCGAAGAGGCGATCAAAGCCGATGCTCGAACGCCAAAGCGGGGCGAAGTCATGATTGGTCATAGCCAAATCCTCCAATGAGCAAAATGGGTATGAACGGACGTCGGACGCTGCCGGCGCCCGCCTCGCGCCAGGCCCTGGTGGCGCCTGGCGATTCCGAAAATAGCTAAGCCTCCCGGCAAGTTTCAAGAGGAGGCGAGAAATTTTTTAAGCGCCGTTCGGTAGCTTTAAGAGCAATGCCGCCCTTCCTAATCGGCACGACCAGGTGCCGAGGCAAAGCGCGACGATCTTCGTCTCATTGGGTTACCTATTGAAGGAACGGATCACCAGACTTCGGATTGGATCGATCAGGCAACTCAGAAAGAGATCGAACATGATGAAGTTTGTGACATGCGCGACCGCAGCAATTCTATTGGCCGGCACGTTGTCGGGCGCTACTGCAGGGACATCCCACAAGCGGAACGTCAACCGAGGGATGACTTCGCAAGACGGAATGACAACTGGGCAAGCGCGGTCGGGTACCTACACGGGTGGCAATGCCGCGCTGCAAGGTAACAACGGCAATTCGGGCCAGGGCAGCAATTCGCTCGGCCACATAAAGGGCGGCAACATCGGCGCTGGCAAATAATAGCGTTGTCACACTGTGTAGAGGAACGACCGCTGGGGCGAGCTGCCCTGGCGGTCTTTTCTTTGATTAGCCTCGGGTCTGTAAAAATGAAAAGACGCCAAGCACAGCGAGCGCTCCAACAAGCACCCAGACGATCAGGCCAATCGAAAGTGCTTTTGCAGCTGTCGGTGTGCGGTCGTTGGCCGGCGTCTCATGCTCCGAAACTGCTGTCTCTTTCTGATCTACCATTACGATAACCCCTTACGTGGGTTGTTTATACCCATAAGCAAAAAAGCCCCGGTTTCCCGGGGCCCCTGCTTAGTTTCCGCCGCCCGCGCCGCCACCGGCACCGCCACCACCGCCAGATGTCCGGCCGGCGTCGGTGTTGCTAGGCGCATTGGCGCCGCTGTAGGATCCGGACGCCGCGTTCGACCCGTTCAGCGAGCTTGCGTTGTTACCGCGTTCCGATCCGGTCGCAACCGGAGCTGCGCCTGTCGTCCCCGTAGGACGATCGATGGCGGTTCCGCGCGCATCGACGCCGGGTTGAGTGACGCCTGTACCGGTCGAGTTCATTTGCGGCGCGCTGGGATTGGCGCCGCTTTGAGCCAGGGCTGGAGCCGCGCTGAGCATGGCGACGGCTGCAATTGCAAACATCTTTCTCATCAGGTTTCTTCCTCTCCAGTTTGTAACTCTGGTGAGAATTCAGCATACAGCGCTACGTTCCATAGGAGCTCCTGGAACGTCGCCGCAAACCGCAGGTTGCTCGGAAGCCTCGTCTGAGGCGTTCCTCTGTCCCTCCGGGCCTGATGCGTTTCGGCGCATCAGGTTCTGGGAGATCCACATGCACCGGCCACGATTTCCCATCATAGCACTCGCATCTGCGGCAGCATTCGTCATGCTGCTGCTGTATGCTACGAACTATATGAGGCTGGACGGCGTCCGATCACCGCCCGATTCCGCATTCAGGCCGGACAAGTCGAACTAGGACGACGATCGGCCCTTGTGATCCGGTGCTGGCTCAAGGGCCCGTGTCGATCGAAGACCCGCCCGTACCAGACGAACGCCCGCAAAACTTTTGCCAAGCTTCCGCGTTTTTTTTTGAACGGAGGACGTCCCGCGGTACAAGGCGCTGGCGGCGCGTAGGAGTGTTGCCCCTTCCTCAAGTAAGACGCTCAAGCGAGCGACATCTTCTTCAGTCCATTTC
>JBEVLH010000110.1:0-6977 GCA_040509255.1 Hyphomicrobium sp.
AAGTCGGGTCCGATTCCGGTGACCGTGACTGAGGTCAAGCGAGGGGATTTCCCGGTCTACTTGCTCGGTCTTGGAACGGTGCAGCCCTATCGCACGGTGACCATACGCAGCCGCGTCGACGGCCAGATCACGAAAGTTTCCTTCAAGCAGGGTCAGATGGTCAAAGAGGGGGACCCGCTGATCGAGATCGACAAGCGCCCCTATCAAGCCGCACTCGACCAGGTGAAGGCGAAGAAGCAGCTTGACCAGGCGACACTTGCCAATGCGCAGAAAGATCTCCAGCGCTACCTGAGCGCCGGAACGCTCGCCAACTCTCAGCAGCAAATCGATACGCAGAAGACGCTAGTCGCCCAGCAGCAAGCGCAAATCTCCGCCGACGATGCGTCGATCGAGAGCGCGCAGACTCAACTCGATTACACGTCGATTGTATCGCCTCTCACGGGCAAGGTGGGATTTCGCACGGTCGATCCGGGCAACATCGTGCACGCGGCCGACCAGACAGGAATCGTGACGATCGTGCAGCTGCAGCCGATTTCCGTCGTGCTCACTGCCCCGGAAGAAAAAATTCCCAAGATCAACGCCGCGCTGACCGCGGGAGTGGTGCCGGTCGATGCCTTCACCTCCGACGGCTTGAAGGTTCTGGCGCATGGTCATCTTGCATTGATCGACAATCTTGTGTCGGCGGCCACAGGCACGATCGGCATGAAGGCGACGTTTCAAAATGAGGACCAAGCTCTTTATCCCGGCTTGTCGGTCTCGGCGCGAACGCTGCTCGATACTCTGAAGCAGGTCGTGATCGTACCGGAAGGCGTCGTCCAGCACGGCCCCGACGGTTTGTTTGCTTTCATCGTCAACGCTGACAACACCGTCGCGGTGAAGCCGATCAAGGTCAGTCAGACCGGCGTCGGCGAAGCGGTTGTCACCGACGGGCTCACTGACGGCCAAAAGGTCGTCGTGGACGGCCAGTATCGGCTCGTGGCCGGCTCGAAGATCCAAGCCACAGAGATGACGGCGGGCGCGAACTGACCATGGCCATCAGCATCTCGGAACCCTTCATCCGTTTCCCGATCGCGACCTCGCTCCTGATGGCAGGGATCGTCTTCGTCGGTATCATTGCCTATCCGCTATTGCCGGTTTCGCCGCTGCCTCAGGTGGATTTCCCGACGATCCAGGTGACCGCCACGTTGCCAGGCGCCGACCCGAGCACGGTCGCGTCGTCCATTGCGCAACCGCTGGAGACGCAATTCGCGCAGATCCCCGGCGTGTCGCAAATGACATCGTCCAGCGCACTGAACACGGCGTCAATCACCATCCAGTTCGATCTCGACCGTAACATCGACGCCGCCGCCAATGACGTGCAGTCGGCCATCAACGCTGCCGGCGGCCAATTGCCGAAGAACTTGCCGAACCCTCCGAGTTACCGGAAGGTGAACCCTGCGGATTCTCCCATTCTCCTGCTCGGCGCCACATCGGACACGCTGCCGCTGACGGAAGTCGACGACAACGTCGAATCCAAACTCGCGCAGACGATCAGCCAGATCGAAGGTGTCGCCCAGGTCTCGATCGGTGGCCAGCAGAAGCCGGCCATTCGCGTGCAACTCGACCCGGCGAAGCTCGTCGCAAAGGGTCTGTCGATGGAGGACGTTCGGGCGGCGCTGGCGGTCCAGACAGTCAACACCGCCAAGGGTTCGATCAACGGCGATAAACGCGCCTACACGATTTATTCCAACGATCAGTTGCCAAATTCCAAGGATTGGAACGATGCCGTCATCGTCTATCGCAACGGCATGGCGCTGCGCGTCAGCGATGTCGGGACCGCGATAACCGGCCCTCAGGATACGAGGCAAGCAGCCTGGGCCGAGGGCAAGCGCGGCATTTTTCTTGTTATCTTCAAGCAGCCGGGCGCCAACGTCATTGAGACGGTCGACAGAATCATGGCGGCGCTTCCGAAACTCTCGCTGGCAATGCCACCGGCGATCAAAGTCTCGGTATTGAGCGACCGGACGCAAACGATCCGCGCGTCTGTTCACGACGTGCAGTTTACGCTCATGTTGACGATCGCTCTCGTCGTCATGGTGATCTTCATTTTTCTGCGCAACTTCTGGGCGACCTTCATTCCGAGCGTCACTGTCCCACTGGCTCTGCTCGGCACCTGCGGCGCGATGTGGCTCGCAGGGTATAGCCTCGATAACCTGTCGCTGATGGCCCTGACCATTTCAGTCGGCTTCGTGGTCGACGACGCCATCGTCATGCTCGAGAACATCACGCGCTATATCGAGGAGGGCGACACTCCGATGACGGCAGCCCTCAAAGGCTCACGCGAGATCGGTTTCACAATTCTTTCGATCAGCGTGTCGTTGGTCGCGGTGCTCATTCCGCTACTGCTGATGGGCGGCATCGTCGGGCGACTCTTCCGCGAATTTTCGGTGACGCTGGCGATGACGATCTTCATTTCGGCATTCGTATCTCTCACGTTGACGCCGATGATGGCGTCGCGTTTTCTGAAGAGTTCGAGCGATCAGAAGCACGGCCGGCTCTATCAGATCAGCGAGAGAGGCTTCGATGCGCTTTTGAATGCCTATGAGCGCGGCCTCGATGTCGTTTTAAAATATAGGTTCGCAACGTTCTGCGTTTTTCTCGCGACGCTGGCACTCTCGGTCTACCTGTTCATGATCATCCCAAAGGGCTTTTTTCCGCAGCAGGACACCGGCCTCATCACCGGACAGTCCGAGGCGGCGCAAGATATCTCCTTCGCGGACATGGTGCGCCATCAGCAAATTCTGGGCGACATTGTTCGCAAGGATCCCGATGTCGCGCATGTGGCGATGTCGATCGGCGGCAGTAGCGCTCTCAACGCCGGCCGCATGTACATCACGCTCAAGCCGAGCGAGGAACGCCACGCAACGGCCGACCAAATCATTGCACGTCTACAGGCTAAGCTTTCGAAGGTGGAAGGCGCCAAGCTGTTTTTGCAGGCGTCCCAGGATTTGAACGTCGGCGGGCGGTCGTCAAAGACACAATACCAATTCACGCTGCAAAGCTCCGACCTCAACGAGCTCAACACCTGGGCACCGAAGCTTCTCGCAAAAATGAAAAGCCTGCCGGAGCTTCGCGACGTTGCCACCGACCAGCAGACCAGCGGCACAACGTTGACCGTTGCCGTCGATCGAAACCAAGCTGCGCGCTACGGGATTACGCCCGATCTGATCGACGCCACGCTATATGATGCGTTCGGCCAAAGACAGATCGCGCAATATTTCACGCAGATCTCGACGTATGAAGTGATCATGGAAGTATTGCCGGCGCTGCAAGGCGACGTCGGCACACTGCAAAAACTTTATCTGACGTCGCCGCTCACCGGCGGCCAGGTGCCGCTTTCGGTTTTCGCGCGGTGGACGACCGATAATGTAAAGCCGCTCTCGATCAGTCATCAGGGCCAGTTCCCGGCGATCACGCTCAGCTTCAATCTGGCGCCGGGCGTTGCCTTGGGCGAGGCCACCACCGCAGTCGCCCAAGCTGAAGCCGAAATCGGTCTACCCGCGACCATCAATTCGACGTTCCAGGGCAATGCGCAGGCCTTTCAGGATTCGCTGTCGACCGTGCCCATGCTGATCGTGGCGGCGTTGATCGTCGTCTACCTCATCCTGGGAATGCTCTATGAAAGCTACATCCACCCTCTGACTATTCTATCGACCCTGCCTTCCGCCGGCGTCGGCGCGATCGCGACGCTGATGCTGTTCGGATTTGACTTCAGCCTCATCGCGCTTATCGGCATCATCCTTCTGATAGGCATCGTGAAGAAGAACGGCATCATGCTTGTGGATTTCGCGATCGCAGCAGAACGCGATTTGCAGATGAGCCCTATGGAGGCAATCCGAAGAGCGTGTATTTTGCGTTTCCGGCCCATTCTCATGACGACGATGGCAGCGCTGCTCGGCGGCGTGCCGCTGATGCTCGGCACCGGGACGGGTTCTGAGCTTCGCCAACCGCTCGGCTATGCGATCGTCGGAGGACTTCTCGTCAGCCAAATCCTAACACTCTACACAACACCGATAATCTATCTCTACCTCGAGAGCTTCTCGCGCTGGCTGGACGGCCACTTTGCGCCTCCGCCTCAACCGAATAAAGCTTGAGGAGGCGTTGTTCGAATGAGGCGAGCATCCCGCCATGACGATTGAGGGAAGGGTTCGCCGTCAGATGTTTCCGCCTAATCGGTGAAACGGCACGCCATAGCGGAACACTTACGCCGCGCTCCTGTGATGCCGCAGTCTAATCGCGCGTCGAAGCTGCGTGAAATGATTTACTCTGAGAACCCCAAAGCGCGGCGGATTCCGCGTGCATATCGCGCCACTCGGTTGGGGTCACCCCCTCGAAGCGTTTAAAAATCGTGGCGAAGTGCGCCTGTGTTTGAAATCCAGCGTTGCCTGCGACGACCACCATGCTGTTGGAGGTCGTAGCTATGAGCTCTCTCGCTAGTGCTATGCGCTGGCGCAGAACATATTCGTGCGGGCGAAAGCCGGTCGCTGCACGGAATTGGGCAGCGAAATACATTTTGCTGAGCCCAGCGGCCAGTGCGAGATCTTCCAAACTGATAGGTTCGCTTATGTGTTCGTCGATATAGGCAATGGCCCGGCGCAGTCGCCACTTGATGAGTTTTCGAACTGGCCGCTTAGTGCCCTCCGGCGATGACTTTGATCTAACACGCAACCAACGAGCGATGACCGCTAGCGTCGCAGCATCGGGCAAAACCGTTTGAAATCCGTCGGGAGTTCCCGTTACGACTTCCAAAAGGCGGACGACCGCGGGGTTGGCCAGAAGAGCTTCCAGCGCTTGAGCATTGGCGTCAAAGGCGGTGTTGCTCTCCGACGAGCTAAAGTCAACGCGATCTCCGCCGTATTCATTCCGATACATGGCCTACGCTCCTGTTCGCCGTGATGTCGTTGCGAGAGGTGGACCCGTTATTGCGCCGCAGTCGTGCGGTGAAAATCACGTGATTCTGTTATGGCCAGCATTGAGTAAATGTTGCGGATTTTGAGAACCGTTCAGCCGCTCCAATTGCAATAGGAGATTGCCGCGCCGCCAAATTGCGGTGTGCTGCTTTTCGGGGCACTTCAAAGTTAAAGAGCAGATCACGTTTGAACGCCAAAGCCGTTATCTCCTGCGCGGACGCCTGCTGGTATAACCAGATGGTTCGTCTTTGGAAATTCATTCGAGCGAGGCGTTATATTCGGAGCTCTCAACGCCGTCTAAATCTGGGCCGTTCCTGAGAACCTGCAAATGATAGCGACACAGCGCTACTTCCAATCTCGCGAAGGTTTGCCGAAAATTTGAAATACCGACGCCTTCTTTCTGGAGAGCAGGAGTGAATCTAAAATGACGGTCGGTAAGTCTATAGTCGCGGTTGTGGATGATGAGAGTTGCGGTTCGATTTCCCGCTCTGACGTCGATCATCCATTTTTCAAATCGCACGCTTCCCGCGCCACCGCATCTACAGCAGAGAGGATGCACGGATATATAGTTTGCCGCGGCCACCGCTTTAAAAAAAAGGAGACTCCAATGCGCATGCTGGTCATTCTTTTACTTGCAACTTTACCCTTCACGGTTTCGGCCCAAGAGCAAACCGAAAGCAAATCCGGCTCAGTCTTGAGCGAAGCCGATTGCGCCGCGGCTTGGAAAAAGGCGGGTGGCGCTGACCTCGACGCCGATAAGGCGAGGCCCTTCATCAAGAGTTTTGAGCAGGTCGATGTCGATCACAACGGCGCGGTCAACTGGGAGGAGTTTAAGGCCGGATGCAAAAGCGGTTTGGTCTCCGGCTAGAAAAAGAGAGCGGCTCTCCTCTACGATTTTTTACGTCTCGCCCGCATGGTTCCTAAATTCGGAATCGTAGGGTTTTCCATTGCGCGGCCCTAGGCATAAGACACGTCTGCGCAGAAGGTCGCGCAGTTGCGGACGGCGTGTCACGCGTCCAACTGCCGTCGCGCGCGTGACCGCAGCCGTCTCCATGAAATTGCTGTTCTAATCCGAAATTACCGGGCGAGTTTGAAAGAACGAAACAGAACGTTGTCGCATGAGCCTTTTATGAGCTGCATCCGGATTCTTGAACTCAATGCGGGTGCTCCACAAGGCCAAAGGACAAGTCATGTCGACAGAAGGACAGGGGAGGCGACGTCCGTTCACTCGCTGGTGGATTGTCGCGCTGATTGTGCCGGTAGCGATTGGCGGATTGGCGGCTGCCAAATACTTCGAACGGAATTCTAGCGCGGGAGCAGCCCCCGATCCGGCGCCTGGCGTTCCGGTTCAGATTGCGCCAGCAGTCAGGAAAGATGTGCCCGTCTATCTCACCGGCATCGGCACGGTTCAGGCGCTGAACACGGTAACGATGCGGACGCAGGTCGAAGGCCAGCTTGTAAAGGTGCTGTTCAAGGAGGGGCAGAACGTCAAGAAAGGCGATCTGCTCGCCGTAGTCGATCCCAGACCATTCCAAGCGGCCCTGGATCAAGCAGCTGCCAAGATCAAACAGGACCAGGCGAACCTGCAGAACGCCAAGCTTGTCTTGGCGCGCGATGCCAGTCTTGCAAGCCAAGACTTCGCGAGCCAACAGGCGCTTGATAACCAGCGCAGTGTTGTCGCCGAGCTTGAGGCTCAGATCGCGCAGGATCAGGCGTCCAGGGACGCCGCCGCGATCCAGCTTTCGTTCACTCAGATCACTTCGCCCCTCGACGGGAGGACAGGTGTGCGCCTCGTCGACGAGGGGAATATTGTTCATCCTACGGATACCAACGGCATTGTGGTCATCACGCAGACGCAACCGATCTCCGTACTCTCGACATTGCCCGAGGACGAGCTCGAAGCAGTTCGAGAGGCTCAGAAGCGCGGTCCGGTTTCAATGACAGCTTTCACCAGGGACGGCGCCGTCAATCTCGGAAACGGAACGTTGTCGCTAATAGACAACGAGATTCAACAGGCGAGCGGTAACC
>JBEVLH010000111.1:0-7568 GCA_040509255.1 Hyphomicrobium sp.
ACATTTACGCCTCCACTCCCGACGGGCCTGGAGCACGCCCCACAACGGTTCGGAACACTTACGCCCAGTCAGCTAGAAGGACGCTTGATGGATGACATCAGTTCCAATCCGGAGCCGGACGATTTGTGGGCTACATCCCGCTTGATTAATGAGCCCGATGCGGACCCCTCCGAGACCAATTAGCCCGGAACGCCGCGCGGCACCCACTCGCCGCCTTCCTTGACATAGGATCGTTTCACGGCCGCCCATACGATGCGAAACACGGCTTCCTCGTCCCCGACGTGCTCTTCGTAGGCGGAATTAAAAGCGGCGCGGAAGATGTCCTGCGCGTGATCCGGAAGGTGGTTGCGGACAGCAGGCGGAAGATCGGCGTTCGTGACGTATGGCATGAAAAATCCCACTTCTTAGGATGGTGCATCCAAGCCCGACATCACGCAGCCAACAAATCTTCCTTGTGAACCCACTTTGCACGATCCGCACCGCTTCTGCGCCGGGTCGAAGCTTCGGGCCAGCGCATAGGCTTCGGCCGGTGAACTCGATAGCCACGTGATCGAGTGCTTCGGCAAGCCATCGTCATGTCACCTTAAAAGCTGATAGCGAACCGCCGAGCGGGGACCGGCCACCCTAGCGCTTGACCCAAACGGATGTCGCGCTGCGGAATCCGCTCTGCCTTGGTCGACGCCGCGGTCAAAACGGCTAACCGCAACGGGATTTGATGGGCGAACGAAAACCGCCCATCGAAAGCTTGGGCATTACCGAGGTTACGGAATCTGGCCGTCGCGAATTTGCTTAAGGAGCGTTCGCGATAGCGGATCAGGAGGTGAGGCCGAGTTCAGTAGCCGCGCGCTCTCTAAAACATATTCGCCGTGCCCACGATCTAGCAGGTCCGTCGCCCGCAAAAATGGACCGAGCCTGCCGAGAGGCCCGACGTCTACAAGCTCGCCTCTCCAGGCGATGGGCTGTCTTACAATTTGTTTCTTCCAGGTCGCGCCATCCGCGCCCGTCACGCTCAACTCGATCTCGCGGCCGGCGTCGCCGACCGGGAGGGTCGCCTCGCGATTGCAGTCTTGCGCGCCCCCCGTGGGGCAGACGATAACTTGCGCGATCTGCTTGCCATCGGCGGCGGCCGTCAACGTGAAGGGCGGTTTGCCGCCATGCCATCCGAGCCATAAGGGCGTTTTGCTGTCATCCGAAATGATGAGCGGACGGCGCACATTGGGAAGCACCGTGAGCGCGTCGTCAACGCCGCGCGATACTGCATTCTCGAGCTTTGCGTCGTCCTCTGGCGACGACGCGACCCATCGATAGGCGGCCACGAGCCGCGGCCAAAGAACCTGCCAAACGCCCCACTCTTGGTCGGGCAAAGTCCGGTTGTTGGGATCGAGCCTGACCACCTTATCCCCGCTGACGAGGACGTCGACAAAGGTCGAATGGGGATCGGCGGTATCGTCAAAGGCGATGGTGTCGCCCGCGTACATGATCTCACTTTCCCTGACCATCAACGGCGTTTGCCCTACTCGTTGGACTGTAAAAGGCAATTTGCCATGGACCTTCCCCCGGGGACCGAAGTCCACGATGATGCCGATGACGGGTTTCGGTGGAGCGGCACCTATCAAGAGGAGCGCCAGGCAAATCGGCGCTACACACTTGGCGATCACGCCGGTCGCTTGCTTCAGGCCATGCATTTCACGCCTCCTCCGTTTCCCGGTGCCGAGCGCGCATAAGGGCGCGAAAGCCTTTCCCCCTGTACGCATCGATAGCGATCTCAAGAAGAGATTCAATCGCCAGAAATACGGCGAGCAAGCCGAGCGACCTGCTTATGACGTTTACCGCGTCGGCCGCACTCACGTTAATGTGCGGGGTCACAAGAAACCACGCGTAGCTCAGCCCAAAAATGATCACCGCCGCCGGAAGCGCCCGAAAAATTTTGGCGATAGAAATATAGACGATGCCGAGACCGAGAGCGAAGATTGCTCTCAGAATATAGCGCGGCGCGTTGTCGAGAACGACCGGGGCAACCGCGACCGCGTTCGCAATGACCGCGACTCCCGGCATCACTCCAAGCGGTGTTTTAAATTTGTCAGCGCCATAGCTTGCGCCGATCAAAAGAACTCTGTCCGCCAAAGCGCTCGGGGCGACCAGTTCATCATTCTGCTGGTCTAGCACACTGCTTGCGCGCACACGCTGATAGCGCAGCTCGTGGGTGGTCAACCAATCCGAGATGCGGGGTTGCGACGGCGCTCCGATGATGAAAGGCACGAGTTCGGAATAGGCTGATTTGTTAGTGGGCCACGAAGTCTTGCATTCCCCACCTGCCGGCAGATCGGTCTTACCATGGCTGCCGAGAAACGCTGAAAGGCATGCCATTCCGGCGTGGTCGTTATCCGCAAGCGCTGTCGCGACGAGCGCCGGAGAGGGCAGCAACACGGGTTCGCCGTCCTGGCAGACGGCCTCCCAAAGCCGAGAGCTGCGTACGACGCCATCGCCATCGGCGGAAAAGACGCTCGCGACCCAAATGATATTCGCTTTGCCCGCCGTGCTTTCATAGAGTGACGGCCCTTTGTCGGCAGCAGGTTCGCCGTCCTTGGGCTTCTCGCCCGGCGCGCGGGTTGCCGGCGCAGGGCACTTGTAGCTCTCGCACTTTCCCTCACGGCAATGAATGGCCTCCACCGAGCGCGTGAGCAGCAGCGGCGGCGCATTTTGCGGATATTTCAACAAGACATCGCGCAAATTGTCGTCCCCGCCGTCGGCAGATTCTCCCGAAAGATCGAAGTCGAGGAAAATGAGTTTGGGTTTTTTGTCTTTGAGCTTGTCGATGAGCGACGCGATCTGATTGCGCGGCGTGGTCCGCGTGACCGGACTCCACTTTTCGACAGCCACGTTGTCGACGTCGATGAGCGTGACCGCAAGTCCATCCGTTGATTTCGCGCGGCTGTTGGCCGTCGCCTTCAGCTGATTGTCATAACCGATGTTGACGTCAAAAATTTCGGGAATTTTGCTAAGGGTTTCGCGGTCAAAATAAAATGCGGCGAACACTGCCAGCACGCAGGCAACGAGGGTTGCGAACCCAATGGGGAGGTTGGATACGATCATCTCCAAGGAAAAACGCCGTTGTTCGGACATACGCTCCTCCTCCATTCTTTTCGCCGGCCGCCGAAACGGTGCGCTGCGTCATTGTCATTGAAGTCGATAATACGCCTCTTTATCATCCGTTTGCGTCAAGGGGGAACAGCGCATGCGCAGTCGAACCTATTTAATTCGCGCAGCCATTAGCGGCGTGTTCTTTCTGCTGGCCTTGAGCTTCGTCAGTCACGGCCGGGCCACCGAAGCCGGTGCGACCTCCTCCGTCGTCAAAGGCCTGATTGCGTCCGGCTGCCTCGCGGCGTCACAAACCGATCCCAACGCGAGCGAACTTGGGGTCGCGATGTCCAGCTGCCCGCCAATTGATCCGGCGTTCAGAATTGAAAGCGGTGTCAACACGGCCAAGATTAATCGTCTTTCTGCGGACGATAAATGCGATCTCATCGCAACCGCAAGCGAGGACAAGACGGCGCGCGTCTATCGCGGTGATGGTACGTTGCTCAGCACGCTTCGGCCTCCGATCGGACCCGGAAATGGCGGCAAGCTCCGCGCTGTAGCGGTTTCGCCCGATGGCCGCTTCGTCGCCGTGGGCGGCTGGGATGTGGCTGTGACAGGGACGCAGAGGCCGCAGTTTGCGGGCGAGAGCGCCAACAACGGGGTCTATATTTTCGATCCCCAAAGCGGGAAATTGTTAAAGCGCATCGGCGATATTCCATTCGATTTCAAGAATCTCGTTTTCTCATCCGACGGCAAACGCCTGGCCGTAACGTTGGGCGGCAACGTCTACGTTTTCGAGACTAACGGCTTCAAAGAAATTTTCCATGATAGCAGCCTGCAGGATATCGCATACGGCGCGGCGTTCGGTCCCGATTATACGCTCTATGTCGCGAGCTTCGACAGCTCCATCCGAAAATACAGTCCCAAAGGCCGGCTTTTGGCGGCCAGGCGTTTCGAGCGGCTGGGTCGCATCTACGGTCTGGTGGTTGATCCCACGGGCCAATATTTGGTGACGTCCTCGATAGATGTCCCAGGTGCGATGTATTTCGACGCCGCCACGCTGAAAATCGTCGGCCAGCTCGATCCTACGGGTCTCCCTAATGCGCCGTTGTCGGTTCTGGCCAGCACCATTGATGGCAGCGTCGCCGGAGGCGGCGCCTATATCAATAGCAATACAGGCTCGGGCGTCGTTCGCATTTGGCATCCGGGGCAGAGTTATTCGGATTTTGAAGTTCACCACGACAGCATCGCCGCGATCGCGGGTTGTGGCTCGGGCTTCGTATTTGCCACCTACAATCAGACGCTCGCACGCGTCGATGCGGCCGGCAAGACGCAGTGGCAGCTTCAATCGTCCAATTACAGCGCATACGAAAAGAAGGGCAATGCCTTTCTCGTTTCCAAGGACGCTCGCCAGCTGTGGTTTGGCCTTGGCCCAGGCGCGGAAGATCCCGTTGAATTCGACCTCGTCAACGAACGGCTTTTCAAAAGCCCCGTCGCGGAAGACGGCCTATTCCCTCCCATCGTCAACATGCTGCCCGTCACGGGATGGGACGCCTCAGGCGATCCGAGTTTGGGATCCTTGCCGCTGTTTCACGATAACGATGAAGTATTCCGCTCTATGGCGCAGATCCCCGACGCCAGCGGCTTCGTGCTCGGCTCGGAATTCCAGCTCTGGGAATACGACAGATCGGGCAAAGTCACGTGGCGCGTGAAACCGCCGGCACCGGCATACGGGGTCAACATATCGCGCGACGGCCGGTTGCTCGTCGTCGCTTACAACGATGGCACGATAAGGTGGCATCGGTTGACGGACGGCTCCGAACTTTTGGCGCTCTATGTCGACCGCCAGACCCTGGCGTGGATCGCCTGGACACCGACCGGATATTTCATGTCTTCGCCCGGCGGCGATAACCTTGGCGGCTGGCATATCAATCGCGGGTTTCACCAGGCGGCGGATTTCTTCCCCATGTCTCGTTTCCGCGACCGCTTCTATCGACCCGACATCGTGAAATTGGTTTTGGCAAAGCTGGATGAGAAGGCCGCCATTGAAGCGGCCAACGCCGCTTCCGACCGCAAGCCGGCGCCGCTTAATCCCGACGTCGCCGAGCAGCTTCCCCCCGTCATTACGATAACCTCTCCTGCGGCTGGAACGGCTATATCGCCGGGAACGATCCCGATCACCTACGAGCTGCGCTCGCCCTCGGGAGATCCGGTGAACTCAGTCGACGTCCTGATCGATGGGCGCCCAGTTGACGTCCACCAGACGCCGCCGCGCGCGAACGTAGCCGGAGCAGCCGTCGCGAATAAAATTGACGTTCCAATTCCTCAGGGGGCAACCGGCAAAATTGAGGTCGGCTTGATTGCTGCGGCGTCAAATCGGAGAAGCGTGGTCGCAAAAATAACTTTGCAGTTGAACGCCGCGCCTGCGCCGGACGACCTTCTCAAACCGACGCTGTATGCTCTCGTCGTCGGCATTAGCAACTACCAGACTTCTGGCGTCCAGCCTTTGCAATTCGCAGCGAAAGACGCACAGGATTTCCGCGATCTGCTGAAACGTCAGGCAAATGGGCTTTACGGTTCCGTCGAAGTGAAGATCCTAACAGATCAGGAAGCTAAAACTGGAATGATCAAGGAAGGTCTCCAGTGGCTGACGGATCAGGTCACGCGTCACGATGTCGGCGTCGTCTATCTTGCGGGGCACGGTGAAACAGACTCACGTAATCGGTTCTGGTTTCTGACTGCCGATACCGACAAGACGCATCTGGCTGCAACCGCCTTATCCAAAGAGGATCTCGACGTTACCCTGGAAGCATTGCGAGGGCGCGTGGTCGTGTTCCTTGACGCGTGTCATTCGGGCGATGCGACGTCCGATCAAGCGCAAGGTTCCCTCGACACCAACGCGCTTGTTGGGGAATTGTCGTCCACGGGTCAGGACATGGTTATCTTCTCATCATCGAGCGGCCGCGAAGTTTCATACGAAAGCCCCGACTGGAAGAACGGCGTGTTCACGAAAGCGGTTGTTGAGGCCATTGGCGATGGCAAGGCCGACCTTTTCAAGACAGGCCGCATTACGTCCTCCCTTCTCGACGCATACGCGACCAAACGCGTCGGAGACTTGACGGGCGGACGCCAGCATCCGCTGATGTACCGCCCACGCGATTCCGCGGACTTCGATATCGCCGCTGTGCATTGATAGTAATGCTTCGAACAATCACCGCGAGATCGCGGCACGAGCTGCAGCTTTCGAAAACTCAAATCAACTTTTGGATGTCGCGATTGCTTTCGAAGGCAAAGCGCAAGCATTCTAGGACTCATCAACGACCGCTTTTGATTGTGAACGGACATACGTCTGCTACTCCACCTCACGGAGCGACGGGAAATTATTCTATCGGGTATCTAATCTCCTCCGGATGGTCTCCAACTCTTCCATTCTGGTTTTGACCTCGGGCCAGCGTTGGGCGCTGAGACGCGCAATCATCGCCTCAATTAGAACGGAGATCGGCGCAAACGAGTCCCAGTTCGAATTGACGGCAATTCGCAATGCGAACACATGTTCCGCAACCGCTGACAAAGGCGATAACCATTCATCCGTGATCAGGATTATCTTTGCCCCGCGCGAAGCAGCCTCCTGTCCCACGCGGATAACGTCATCCTGATAGCGCCGAATATCGAACAGCAGATAGGTGTTCGATGAAGTGACGCCGAGAAGATGTTCAGCCCAGGTGGCTGTCTGGCTATCGATAAGGGTCACGTTCGAACGCAACTCTCGTAGATGGAGGAAGGCTTGCAAAGCAAGGCTCGACGTCAGCCGCCCGCCGAGGATCGTAACAGGGCGTCGGGAATCAGCGAGGAGTGTAATCGCGCCGTCGAACTCCGAGGGCCGGATCAGATGCATCGACGCAGCCAACGCGCTTGAGACGGATTCCCAATATTTTGCGAACGCGGGAATCTCGGCCGCGCCCTTTCCATCCTGCCCAAGGATGTCTTTTGTCAGCGGCGAGCGCAGGCGCGCTTCGAGCTCGTCGCGAAGCCGTTGCTGAAAATCGGCGTAGGCGCTGAAGCCCAGCTTCGAAATCAGCCGAAGGATCGTCGGATTACTGACGTCCGCCTGCTTCGCAAACTGCGCCACGGTTTGAAGACCGGGAACGGGATAGTTGCCGAGGAGAATCAGGGCGGCTTTCCGCTCCGTTGGCGTCAGTTGATCGAGGCGCCGCCGGATCATCTCTGCGACCGTGGTGTGCGGCAAACCCGTCATAGATTTGAACCTCCATCGCCGCTGTCGCGAGAACAGGCCGCGCGCGATTGGCTGTGCTAAATAGTACAGCAGATGCGTCTGGTCCCGCTCATTTTTCATGCAGATTATCGGATTTGTTCGCCGAACTGCGCGTGAAAAATTCGCGGATAGGCGTTATCCGATCTGTTAAATTTAGTACAGCCATCTGTTACTTATGGAACAGAAAGGATGACAGATTTAATATTCTGTTCTATTT
>JBEVLH010000112.1:0-3715 GCA_040509255.1 Hyphomicrobium sp.
AAGATCGCCGTCACGAATTCCGGGCGGCGCCGTTCGACATCGATGTCCTCGATGCGCAGCAGGAAACGGCCGCCATTCTTGCGCGCGACATCGTGAGCGATGATGGCTGAGAGAGCGTGGCCGACATGGAGAAGACCATTGGGCGACGGCGCGAAGCGCGTGACGGAGGACATCAAACCTGATGACCCGATTTCAAATCGCAGGTCGGCGCCACAGGCGCGACGAGATCAGCGATGCGCTCATCGGCATTGCACTCAGCGGTCTGATACACCATGGCCCCAACTGTTGAATGAGTTTGCGACGGCAAGATCTTTTAACTCGCCGAGTTTCGATATATAGGCGCGAACATTCGTCTCTCGTCGCCTATGGCATATGCAAAAACTTGTCGAGGTCCGCGATGGCAAAACGGTGACAGCCAATGCCGCTGTCCCGCGGGAAAACTTGTAAGAATATTTTGCGCGAAACGAGATTCGAAATCAAATGCCGCCCGCACCATCCTGAAATCCGGGATCAAATCGGCAGGCAAAAACGTCATGCTGGTTTGTCTGGTAAAATCTCACCCGTGCCCCGCCCGCGACACATTACCGTAACGACCGAACGTCAGCTCAAGGCTTCGGCGGGATTGCTCACGGCCCAATGCCGAGTGATGGCTCGCATCGTGAAACGGACCGGCATTCCGCCGCAGCGCGATTTTCCCGCTGATTTCGCGGGCCTCGCAAAAATCGTCGTCGGCCAGCAACTGTCCGCGCAAAGCGCCGCCGCGATCTGGGGCCGCCTCGCCGAGGCCCTGTCGCCCTTTTCACCGGAAACTCTCGCCGGCTGGAGCGACGGCGATCTCAAGCGGTTGGGACTTTCCGACGGCAAGGTCCGTACGCTCCGTGCGGTCTCGCGCGCCGTGCTTGAGGACGGCCTCGACTTTGCTCGTCTCAATGCCGCCGACGATGATGTCATTATCGAACGCGTGACCGCTATCCACGGCATCGGCCCGTGGACTGCCGACATCTATCTCCTGTTTGCATTGTCACGTCGCGATGCCTTCGCCCCCGGCGATCTCGCCCTGCAGCTCGCAGTCCAGCATCACTTCCGCCTCGAGCGCCGTCCGACCGCGGAAGAACTCGAAATCATCGCCGAACGCTGGCGTCCCGCCCGCGCCGTCGCAGCACGCCTGTTGTGGGCCGATTACGCCTTCGCGCGCCAAGCTCTCCTGGGGAAAGCCAAAAAGCCGACGCCACCGAAATTAATCAAGCCGCTGAAGTAGAACGGAAATTCGCGTTGCGCGACAGATCGGTCCGAATGCTTCACAGAACTGATATGCGAGGCTAGTATCCCGGCGCCCAAGCGGGGCCAAGACGCGATTCGACGGACCAACAAACCGCGAGGTTTGCGCGACTGTGAATGCTCACGTCACAATACCGGACAACTGTCCGGCGCTGGTGCTGAACGCCGACTTCCGGCCGCTCAGTTACTATCCGCTGTCTCTCTGGAGTTGGCAGGATACCGTGAAGGCGGTCTTCCTCGACCGGGTGAATATCGTCTCGGAATACGAACGATATGTCCGCAGCCCATCGTTCGAGTTGAAGCTGCCGAGCGTCGTTTCGCTCAAGACCTACGTAAAGCCGGCGCTCTATCCGGCCTTCACCCGATTCAATGTCTTCCTGCGCGACCGGTTCGCCTGCCAGTACTGCGGCGACAAAAGCGACCTGACGTTCGACCACCTCATCCCGAGATCGCGCGGCGGCCAAACCCGTTGGGATAATGTCGTAACCGCCTGCGCGCCGTGCAATCTGAAAAAGGGCGGGCTGATGCCGCGTGCGGCGGGCATGTTCCCCGCACACGAACCTTATCGGCCGACCGTCTTCGAACTTCATCGCAACGGTCGGCTATTCCCACCCAACTATCTTCACGAGAGCTGGCTCGACTATCTCTATTGGGACACCGAACTCGAACCGTAGCTACTCGCTCCCGGTCCAATCGCACCTTTCCAAGTCATGACTGCCCTCTAAGGCGACCATCCAGGGCACTACAAATTTCCCGGATGACAGGGTCAAGGCCCGGCCATGAAGTGGTGACGGTTGGTTACGCGGCGCGCTTGACGGGATGAGCACAGAGTTCCGCCGCGATGAGATCGACGACGCGTTCCCAGTTGGCGCCCTTTTCCGACCTCAAGCCGAATGCCACGAGCGCATCGCCCGGCGCACCGCCGTCGCGGAAAATTCGCGCGCACTGCTCGCGGCTCACGGCCACGGCTTGATGCCACTGGATGGGACTCAAGTGATCAGGTACCGAGGGGGTCATCTGTCCGAACTCCGATAAAACCGTCAATCGTGGAACGATTTCCGAGGGTTCCGGTTTCTTCCAATGGCGGCAGACACATAGAGCATTGTGACATCACTACGCGAGACCGTGTCACATGATGTCTCGATTGAGGGCTAACTCGATCACGCTCCATGCGTCTGCCAGCTCGTTGGAAAGCCGGCTGCTCTCCGAAATCCTTTTGTCCAACGCTTTACAAATCCGACGCATACGAACGCTTTAGTGACGCCACACACGCTACTGCATCTTGGCGACTGCAACTGAGACGGCTGCGCTCCGCAACACATCGCGCGCTACATCTCCGATCGCTCGCCAATTTCCGTCTGCCCCACCCTGGTCCTGCCCGCCATCCTCACGAAGAGGATTGCGATCGAGAGGGGTGTGGGCGAACCGCGAGGACATACGCTTGGACGATGTTGTCGAAGCAGTTCGCCTAAGTTTTGCAAACGTCTCGGATAGAACCTTTTTTGGGCTCTCGCCGTACTCGGACTCAACGCTACGCAACCACTGATCTACTGACACAACTACGCCACGCTTACTCAAAGATGGGGCCGATCCTGGCGCCGCCAATGGCTCGATGGCAGCTGTCCCAAGCATCGCACTCGCAACACGCAACGCATACGCCACAGAGAAGGCTCCTCACGCTTGAACGATATCCACACAATCCCCAGGCGAAGGTTCGTGTGTCCCGCGAACGAAGCGAGAATAGCCGTCACATTCGGGCAACGCGAAGGCGCGATCGAGGCTTAGCCGTGAAATCGACGATGGCTTTGCTTGACAGTATCAAGGGCGCAACAAATTCAACGTTATTGCGGGCATCGACAATTGTGGACAAGCGCCGAGTCGACTTGAGCGAAACGCTAAACGGCTTTGCGGCGCGTCCAAGCAGCGAACGCCGCACCCAACGAAACCAGTGTCAGCGCTATCGACGCCACGACGTTCCAGCCTGCAAACGAGATGCCGAGAAATCGCAGCGATGCCTCATCGCACTTGATGACCTTCGTGTGCTGCAGATCATTCAAGAGATTGCCGGCGGACGTTGTGAGCGATTCTCCGCCGCCGCAAGTTGCCGGGCCGGGCCAGAACTTCCACTCCGCCCCCGCGTGATAGATGCCGAGGCCCGAGTTCGCCAGAAACGCGAGCGCGACAACCAGGAAAAATGCCGCTGCCAACCCGCGATAGCCTCCCGCCGTCAGGACCAGCGCGACAAAAAGTAGGGGAATGCCGGCATAATAAGCCCATCTCTCCATGAGGCAGAGCATGCACGGCACGTAACCGCCGATGTACTGAAAACCGAGCGCCGTCAGGATCGTGGCAATGGCGAAAAACAGCGCCAGAGCCCCGAGCTGATAATCCGATCCTCGCGAAGACCGCTCTACGTACGCCATGCTCGACCCTGCTC
>JBEVLH010000113.1:0-6525 GCA_040509255.1 Hyphomicrobium sp.
AGTTCAAAGCCCGACAGATTGTTTTCCGGTTTCGAGATCATCGTGCTGATGATGCGATTGCCATCGTTACCCGCTTCGATGCCGTAAATCTTGCCGCCGAACTGATCCTTGTGAGCGCCGAGATCCTTCAGGCTTTTGACCCCTGCGTCGGCGACGTATTGCGGCACGACGAGACCATAGCCCGCATCGGGGAGATTGACGCCAATGACGTCGACCGATTTGTCGTCGATATAGGGTTTGATGTCGGCGGTCATGCTCGGCATCCAGTTGCCGAGGAACACGTCGATGTCTTTGTTTTTCAGAGACGCGTAGGTAACGGGAACGGAGAGGGTCTTGACTTCAGGCTCGTAACCGAGGGCTTCGAGGATGGTGGCCGTGGTGCCTGTCGTTACCTGGATGTCGGTCCATCCCACGTCGGCGAAGCGGACCTTTTTGCAGCTCGCATTTTCAGCGTGGGCCGCGGTCGCGGCGATGACAAGGGCGAGGGTGGCCCCAATCGCAATGCGCGTCATGACAACTCCTGTTGTTGGCAATGGCAGGCGTTATTGACAACAGTCCGCTTGCGGGGCCAGAGGTCGATTGCCCGTCGGTCGGTCATCTGTTGAGGTCACCCGGCGAGGGCAACCTGTCTAGCTAATCGCTCTCATTGCAATCGATTTTACAATTGCGACGCGATCTAGCGCTTACGCGCCTAGAATGGCACTCCTTTCGCAACTGCGTTTCCCTGGTCGATCTTATTGCAAAGATCCCAAGGTCGGACCTGCAATTAGATCGAGGATGCTCGTGCCCTGTTCGAAGCCTTTCTTCGTGCTGGTGACGCGATGAACTGATTTTCGAACGCTTGCGGGTGCCGTTCACTGCGCGGAGTGCGGCCGTAAAGAGCGCGATAGGACTTGCTGAAATGGCAGGTCGATTGAAATCCGCACGAAATGGCGATTTCCGTGATCGACATTTGCGACTGCAGAAGAAGTTCACGGGCGCGCCGAAGGCGAAGCTGCAGGTAATACTTCGTCGGCGTCGTTTCGAGGGAAACCTGGAACATGCGCTGCACCTGGCGAAGCGAAAGCCCGGCTAATTTGGCAAGTTCGACGGCCGTCAGAGGCTCTTCGAAATTGGCCTCCATGAGCGCGGCGATGTCGACAAGCGCGCTATTATTATATCCAAGACGGGCCGCGAGCGGAATGTGCTGGCGATCGTCGCCATCCCGGACACGCTCCAGGATGAACTGGTTTGAGATGTCGGCGACTAAGGTTTTTCCGAACGCAGCCTTAACAATCGCGAGCATCATGTCGATTGGTGCGATGCCCCCCGAGCACGTGATGCGATCGCGGTCGATGACGAAAAGTTCTTCCTGGAATTGGACACGGGAGTGGAATTCCCGAAGTCCCGCCATGTTCTCCCAATGAACAGTGCATTTGTAGCCGTCGAGAAGGCCGGACTTCACGAGTGCGTATGTGCCGGTGCAGAGCCCGCCAAGCATCACGCCGTCCCGCGCAATGCGCCGGACCAAGGTTATCACCTTGTCGTTGACGAACCTTTCGACGTGCGTGCCGCCGCAAACCAAGACGATATCGAGATCATCGCTCGCGTCGTACGTCGTGGAGTCGGCGAAGGCCAAGCCGTTGCTCGACGGTGAAGGCGTGCCATCGGGTGTCAGGATGGTCCAGGAATAATGGACTTGGCCACTCAATCGGTTGGCCATGCGAAGAACCTCGATCGCGCTCGACACCGCGATCATGGTGTATTCGTTCAAGGTCAGAAAGCCGATCCGACGGATCGCGCTCAACTTGGCCGGAACCTCATTCATGCAGCAAGAGCTCCCGGATGCTCCGCAAACCAGCGAGGTGCCGCTTCAGGCAACAGCCTACGCGGTTCGTAGCGTTCAGTGCGATGCCCAACAGAGCATCGTCCAAAATCTTAGCACTTGGTCGTCTTTTGACAAGTTCTAGAAAGCCTAAATTCGTGCCGAAGGAACGGGCGCTTGCTGCCCCAAAACCGGGCGATCGATGTTCCGGATCGCACGATGCGCAGCTGTTCCAGGACGTTCACCGCCGTCGCCGCGGATTAGTTTCGTGTCGCAATTGACAATGCTTCCGCCAGAGCGACCGGGCATGACGAAGCGGTGTCTCGCCGCGCTGCCGGGCGCCACTTTTTTGGCGACAGACAGTTACGCGCTCGTGCTGCGCCGCAAATGCAATGAGAATGCTCAAATGGGGCAGGTGCTTCAGAACTATATTGGTGGTCGGCTTGTTGGCGCTTCGGGCGGAGAGACCCTTCAGAACATAGACCCAGCTTCCGGTGATCTCATCTCCGATGTTGAGATTGCGCTCGCACCGGAAGTGGATGCCGCACTGCACTCGGCGCGAGACGGCCTAGCCCGCTGGTCTGCGATGTCGGGCGCCGAGCGAGGACGCGTACTCAACAAAGCCGCGAGACTTTTGCGCGAACGCAATCGCGAACTGGCGGAAATTGAAGTCCGCGATACGGGCAAGCCGATACAGGAAGCGGAGGCCGTCGATGTGGTGAGCGGCGCGGATTGCGTCGAATACTTTGCGGGCGTCGCGGCGACGCTCCACGGGGAGCAGATCGCGCTCAATAATGCTTTCGTCTATACACGGCGCGAGCCGATCGGCATCTGCGTCGGCATCGGCTCATGGAACTATCCGATTCAGATCGCGTGCTGGAAGTCGGCGCCCGCTTTGGCGTGCGGCAACGCAATGATATTCAAGACGTCGGAGATGACGCCGACGACCTCGGTCAAGCTCGCGGAAATCTACACCGAAGCCGGTGTTCCCGACGGCGTATTCAATGTGCTCCACGGGGATGCCCGCACCGGATCGCTGCTGACGAGCGATCCTAGAGTTGCAAAAATTTCGCTGACCGGATCGGTCGGGACGGGCAAAAAGATCGTTGCAGCGGCGGCCGCCACGTTGAAGCGTACGTCGATGGAACTCAGCGGGAAGTCGGCGCTACTAATCTTTCCGGATGCCGACCTTAGGCAAGCGGTGTCGGCGGCGATGCTCGGCAATTTCTATACTCAGGGCGAGATCTGCACGAACTGCACGCGCGTTTTCGTTCACAACGATATCTATGATGACTTCCTCCGAGCCGTGGTGGAACGCACAAAAAAGTTGCGCATCGGGCTTCCATCGGATCCTGAGACTCAAGTCGGGGCGTTGATATCCCGGCCTCACATGGAGCGTGTGCTTGGATTCATCTCAGCTGGAAAAGCGGAAGGCGCCAAACTTGTCTTCGGCGGTGAACGCGTGGATATCGCGCCGTTCGACCGCGGCAATTACGTGCGCCCAGCGATTTTTTCAGAATGCACGGATGAGATGAGCATCGTCCGGGAGGAAATCTTCGGGCCGGTGATGTCAGTACTGAGATTTAGTGGTGAAGACGAAGCCGTAAAGCGCGCCAATGATACCCGTTTTGGGCTGGCCGCCGGTGTCTTTACAAGGGATCTCGCGCGTGCGCATCGCGTGGCAGCGCGCCTCGAGGCCGGCATTTGCTGGATCAACAATTACAACGTGACGCCAGTAGAGATGCCGTTCGGCGGAATAAAGGAATCCGGTTTCGGCCATGAGAACGGTCATGCTGCCATTGATCACTATACGCAATTGAAGAGTGTCTATGTCGAACTCGGCGACGTTCAATGCCCCTATGAATGACGTCGCCAGATACTCCGGATAGAGGCGGGATCCTTAAAGCGATGAGCACAGCGCGAGACTACGATTACATCATCGTTGGAGCGGGATCGGCAGGGTGCGTGCTTGCCAATCGGCTCACGGAGGATCAAGGAACGCGCGCTCTGGTACTCGAGGCAGGTCCCGAGGATCGAAGCATTTTCATCCATATGCCGTCCGCGTTCGCTTATCCGTTGGCGGGGACGAAATACAATTGGTGGTACGAGTCCGAACCCGAGCCATACCTCGATAACCGGCGCATGTACTGTCCGCGCGGCAAGGTCGTTGGCGGATCGTCGTCGATCAACGGTATGATCTACATTCGTGGGCACGCCTATGACTACGACGCGTGGGCTCGCCAACAAGGTCTCGCGAACTGGTCCTATTTCGACTGCTTGCCGTACTTCAAGAAAGCCGAGACGCGGCTCAAGGGCGGCGACAAATATCGTGGCGACTCTGGCCCTCTTTACGTCACGACTGCTCCCTGCACGAACCCGCTCTACGACACCTTCATCGAAGCGGGCCGCCAAGCCGGATATCCGGTGACCGAGGACATGAACGGTTACCAGCAGGAGGGCCTCGGACGGATGGATATGACTGTCTACAAGGGCCGGCGGTGGAGTGCGGCGCAGGCGTTCCTGCGGCCCGCGCAAAAGCGGGGCGGCGTAGACGTCAAGGCGAAGTCGCTCGTCACGCGCATCGTGTTTGAAGGCCAGCGAGCTGTCGGAGTCGAATTCAGCCGCGGCGGGCAACTGCAGGTCGCGCGCGCCAATCGTGAAGTGATCATCAGTGGAGGCGCCATCAACTCGCCTCAGATTTTGATGCTGTCAGGTATCGGTAACGCTGACGAACTGCAGAAGCTCGGCATTCCGGTGGTTCAGGATCTGCCGGGAGTCGGGGAAAATCTGCAGGATCACATCGAGGCCTACGTCCAATTCGAATGCACCAAGCCCGTTTCGATTTACAGCGCCAACAATCCGCTCGCGAAGTTGAAGATCGGTATCGAATGGATCTTGACGGGCAAGGGTCTCGGCGCGACCAATCATTTTGAATCGGGCGGGTTCATTCGCAGCGACGCGGGAGTACTTCATCCTGACCTGCAATATCATTTCTTTCCGATGGCGATCAGTTACGACGGGTCGTCGGCTGCGAAGGGGCATGGTTTCCAGGCTCACATCGGGCCGATGCGGCCGACCAGCCGCGGCTACGTCAAGCTCAAGTCGGCAGATCCGCGGGAATACCCGCGCGTGCTCTTCAACTATATGCAGACCGAGCAGGACCGAAAGGAAATGCGCGCGGGCATTCGGCTGACGCGCGAGATTTTTGCGCAGAAAGCCTTCGATCGATATCGAGGGGCTGAGCTGGCGCCTGGGCAGAACGCAACGAGTGATGCAGAAATCGATGCCTTCATTCGCGCCAAGGCCGAGAGCGCCTATCATCCGTCGTGTTCATGCCGGATGGGTACGGATGAGATGGCTGTCGTCGATGGTCAGGGGCGCGTCTACGGCGTGGAAGGACTGCGCGTTGTTGATGCTTCGATCATGCCGGATGTCGTCAGCGGCAATCTCAACGTGCCGACGATCATGATGGCGGAGAAGATCGCGGATGCGATCCGAGGCCGTCCTGCGCTGCCCGCCGAGAATGTGCCGGTTTGGTCCAATCCGAATTATCAGACGCAGCAACGCTAAGCGCTGGCGGACCCGCGGTTACTTCTTGGCGCCGAGGTCTCCAAAGGGAGACGCAGCCCCGGTCTGTTTTAGAAGCAACACAAAAGGTATCAGGAGCAAGAAACTCAAGGTAACGAAGCCAAACGCTTCGATGAAGCCGATCATGGTCGATTGGCGCGTCAGTTCGGCGCCGAGCAATTGTTGCGCGCGGGGGTCCGATATCGAGAGGCCGATTGAATTCAGCCAGGACTGCAGGGCCGGATTATACGGATTGATACCGGCACCGAGCGTCTGCAGGTTTTCATGCGTTGACTGCGTCAGGACCGTAGCGCCGATCGCGATCCCCAGCGATCCGCCGATCGTGCGGGCGATGTTGAAAACACTCGCCGCCTGGTCGGAGGCGCTTCTTGGCAAGGTCTGATAGGCTAACGTCGATAGCGGCACGAAGATCATGCCCATGCCGATGCCCTGCACGATGGTCGGCGCGATGATCAAGAAACGGTCGACGTCGAGATTATATCGCGTGGTTGCGTAGGTGCCGGCTGCCGACAACGTCAGCCCGATGAAGACAAGCCAGCGAGAGTCGACGTGCTGGATCAATGACGCGACGACGATCATGCCGACTGCAACAGCGATGCCGCGGGGGGCCATCACAAGGCCGGCGGTGCTGGCTGGGTAGCCGAGCAGATGTTCGAGAAACAGCGGCTGAAGAGCGATCGTGCTCAGCATGCCAACGCCGAATGCCATGATGAGAAAAGTCGATGTCGCGAGATTTCGATCCTTGAGCAGACTGAGCTTCAGGATAGCATCGGGACGGTTGAAACTCCGGACGGTGAACCAAATGAGGCATACCGCGGATATGAAGGCGAGGCCGACAATCAACTCGGACTGGAACCAATCCTCGCTGTTGCCGCGGTCGAGAAGCATCTGGAGGCTTCCGACGCCAATTGCGAGCAGGGCCGCGCCGAGCCAATCGAGGGATGCGCCCGTATGCGGAGTTGGCTTGATGTATGCGGCGATGAGCGCGAGATTGAGGATGCCGATGGGGAGATTGACGTAGAACACCCATTGCCAGCCGAGATGATCGGTGATGAAGCCGCCGACGGTCGGGCCCATGATCGGGCCGAGCAGGACGCCGATGCCCCAGATGGCCATGGCCTTGCCGCGCTTCT
>JBEVLH010000114.1:0-6206 GCA_040509255.1 Hyphomicrobium sp.
TCGAAGCGGGTAACGATGGCAATCGCATCATCAGCACGATGATCTCGAAACCGGAAAACAATCTGTCGGGCTTTGAACTCGTCGAAAGCTCCGAAGCCGGCATGCTGACCCAAGCCGAAAAAGCCATGAAGAAGAACGAATGGATCGTCTTCCTCGGATGGACCCCGCATCCCGTTATGGGAGAGATGAAGATCCAGTACCTCGACGGCATGGGGGATTCGGGCTTTGGCGCAGCCACGGTCAGCACCAACGTCCGCCACGGCTATGCCGAAGAATGCCCCAACGTCGGCAAGTTGCTTTCCAACCTGAAATTCAACCTGGCGATGGAAGGGGCCATGATGGCACCGGTCTTGAAGGACGGCGCCGATCCGAAGGCGACCGCTCTCGAATGGCTGAAAAAGAACCCCGATGCCGCGACGCCGTGGCTCTCCGGCGTTACCACCGTCGATGGCGGCGATGCCAAAGCCGCGTTGAAGGCGACGCTCGAGAAGTAGTGCAGGATCCACCCGGCAAGCAATGACGGCCGCTTGACCGCGGCCGTCTGGTCAGAAGCTAGCTTGAAACCTGGGAAATTGCGCAGATGGATCCTGTATCGAAGCTGATAGCGGCCTGGAAGATACCGGTTGGCAAATTTGGAAAGGACGTCTTCGATTTCGTCACTGACTATTTTCAATGGTTCTTCGACGCCGTTTCGACTGTCCTCGAAACGCTCGTCGACGGAGCGTCAAATCTGCTGCTCACCATTCCGCCGGTTGTCCTCGCGCTCATTCTAACAGGCTTTGCGTATTGGCTCAGGCGTTCTGCAGTCCTCGCGGTGGGCGTGCTGCTCGGTCTTTTGTTCATCCTGAACCAGGGGCTCTGGAAAGAGACCGTTCAAACGCTCGTTTTAGTACTCTCAGCGACCGCGCTCTCCATGGCGATTGGCGTGCCGATTGGCATTTGGGCCGCACATAAACCGCACGTCTGGCGCGTCACGCAGCCGATCCTCGATCTCATGCAGACGATGCCGACCTTCGTCTATCTCATCCCTATCCTCATCCTGTTTGGCCTCGGCGCCGCGCCGGCTTTGATCGTGACGATCATCTTTGCCATGCCGGCCCCCGTACGCATGACCTATCTCGGTCTGACGTCGATTCCGAAACCCATGCTGGAAGCAGGGGAAAGTTTCGGCGCGACCAAGCGCCAGCTTCTGTGGAAGGTCGAACTGCCGGCAGCACTGCCGTCGATCATGGCCGGCCTGACGCAATGCATCATGTTGTCTCTCTCGATGGTCGTCTTCGCGACTCTGATTGGTGCGCCAAGCCTCGGTAACCCCGTCAACCGGGCGCTTGCCAACCGCAACATCCCGCTCGGCATCGAGGCGGGCCTCGCAATCGTCATCCTGGCGATCATTCTTGATCGCGCCCTTGCGATCAAAGCGGAGACACGGAAATGAGCATCGCGGTCGATTTCAAGAACGTCGATATCATTTTCGGAAAAGACATCCCTCGAACGCTGGCCATGGTCGATGCCGGCGCCACCCGCGCCGAAATCCTGGCAAAGACGGGGGCGGTCCTCGGGGCTGCCGGCGCGAACCTCACCGTCAACGAGGGCGAGATCTCCGTTCTCATGGGCCTCTCCGGCTCCGGGAAGTCAACCCTTCTCCGCGCGGTCAACGGCCTCAACAAAGTTTCGCGCGGCTCGCTTCTGGTCAAAGACGGCGACCGCATGGTCGACATTGCAAGCTGTGACGCGGCCACACTCCGCCACATGCGGCAGAACCAAGTTGCGATGGTGTTCCAGCAATTCGCGCTTCTTCCCTGGCGAACCGTGCGCGAAAATGCCGGCCTGGGACTGGAGTTGGCGGGCGTGCCTGCCGCCGAACTCAAAGAACGTGTTGACCGCCAACTTCATCTGGTCGGCCTGGACACCTGGGCCAACAAATACGTTCACGAACTCTCCGGCGGGATGCAGCAACGCGTCGGGTTGGCGCGCGCCTTCGCGACCGATGCTCCCATCCTCTTGATGGACGAGCCGTTCTCCGCGCTAGATCCGCTCATCCGAACCAAACTGCAGGACGAGCTTCTACAGCTGCAGAAAACAATAAAGAAAACGATCATCTTCGTCAGCCACGACCTCGAGGAGGCGCTGAAGATCGGCAACCGCATCACGATTATGGAAAGTGGGCGGATCGTTCAATCGGGTACGCCCGAAGATATCGTTCTCCAGCCCGCCGACGACTACGTCCGAGACTTCATCGCCAACGTCAATCCGCTCTCCGTCCTTACCGCGTGGAACGTCATGCGTGACAAGCGCGACCTCGAGGATGCCGACGACAACTGGATCTGGCTGGATCGCAAGAAGACAACAAAATTCCGGATCGACGACAACGGCGTCGTCGTGGGCGCCGAATGTGAAGGCCGCAAGGCTTCATGGGTTTCGTGCAGCAAGGTCGAGGGCCCTATCCCGGAAAATTCCTACCCGATTTATTGGGCAAGACCCGGGACGAGCTTGAAAACCGTCATTCTGGCTATGCACAAGACAGCGGCGGCGCCCGTTGCCCTATTCGATGACGCCGATCGCTTCGTTGGTGCGATCAGCGTTCCCGATGTTCTTCAGGCAATTTTGCGCCGATCCGACTGAAAACTCACAGCACGTCGAGCGCGCACTATTTCTCTATCGTGACGTCACCGAGCGGCTTGCTGCAACAGATAAGGATCATGCCGGCGTCGATCTCGCGTTGCCGGATGCCGCCGCCGTGAGACATGACAACTTGGCCTGAAACCTTCTTGCTCTTGCACGTACCGCAGACCCCCTTGCTGCACGAGAACGGCAGTCGCATCCCGGCTGCCCGAGCCGCATCGAGAATGAACTGATCCGGCCGGCATTCGATCGTCCGCCCCGATTTCGTGAACTCTATTTTGAATTGATCTCTCTTAACTTCCACGGGTACGCCCAACGACTCGGCCTGCTCCACCGAACTCAATTGTTCGAAAGAGAAGCTCTCCTCGTGATAGCGTGCAACGTCGAACCCGGCATCCTTGAGCATGGCGCGCGCGTTGGCCATAAAAGGATCGGGACCGCAGCAGAAGATCTCCCGCTCAGCCAAATCTGGCACGATCGACATCAATAGCGGCAACGTGAGATAGCCGGTCGGCGCACTCCAATCACGATGATCGCCCCGATCCTCGCACACGAAAGCAGTTCGAAATCGGCTAAGGCCATGCGCCATCATCGCGAGCTCATGGCGAAAAATGATATCGCGTGGTGAGCGCGCGCCATGGACGAAGATGATGTCCCGATCCTCACCGAGCTCGTAGAACGTTCGGGCCATTGACATCAACGGCGTGACACCCGATCCGCCCGATAGAAACAGATACTTCGCCGCGGGATGCAGCGTGCAGCTGAACTCTCCGGCTGGGCCAAGCGCCTTGATGGTTGCACCGGGTTGTATGTTGTCGTGCAGCCAGTTCGAAGCCTTACCCCCGACCTTTCGCTTCACGGTGATCGATAGCGTGTCCGGCCGGGTCGGCGGCGACGAGATCGTGTAGCATCGGTTGACCCTCTCGCCGTCGATCTCAAGTTCGATCGTAATGAACTGGCCCGGTCGAAATCGAAATAGCCTTGGGGTTACAGTGCGAAACAGGAAGCTTTTGACGTCATGTGTTTCCGCGCGGACCTGCGTGCAAACAAGAGTGTCATCGTCGTCCGCATTCCACTTCCCGGGAACCCCATCCCATAGCGCTGGCCCGGGCCGGCTCGGCACTTCCGACTCGCTCATATTCCTCAGGCGCTCGCTGCAAACGGACTGATCTTCGCCGATTCATGACCGGTGCCGGTCCTCAGTCGCTGAAAATACCACGACATGAATTTCTCGACCAATTCCTCAGTGAAAGGCGAATACGGGCCTTGCTGATAAGCCGCGCTGTGCGATCCGATCTGCGTGCGCTCGACCAGGGCGCCGTCCTGACGGTTGGTGGCGTGCCATACGGCGCTGAGCTGCGCCGGATCGTAATCCCGCCCCTCCACCGCATCCTTGTGAACGAGCCATTTCGTCCTAAGCAACGTATGCTCTGGATCGATCGGGAGGACGCTGAAGGTCACAATGTGATCGCTCATGAAATGGTGCCACGAATTCGGCTGTGTCCAAAACGACAGGCCGCCGAGATTTCGCTGCACCAGGTCCCCTAACAGCTTCTTGCAGGCAACTTTGCTATCAAGAGTCTGCGACTCTCCCGCTTTGTCGAGGGGCAGGCGCTCGGTTCGATATGCCGTCACGCGGCTGTCGAGAAATTCGAGTTCCACCGAAGGCAACCCGCACGACTCCCAGCGCGTATGCTCCTGCTTGGTCAGTTCCTGGAACGCTCGTACCTCGTCGGCATTCTCCGGAGACGGCTGATATCCGAAGCCGAACTCATAAAGCGAGACGGTCAGTTCAGGATGGTTGCTTTTGCAGTGATAGCATTCCCGGTTGTTCTCCATCGTGAATTTCCAGTTGCCGTTCTCGATCAGGTCTTCCTCGTAGGCAACTTTGCAATCGGAAATCCGGTGCGGAAGAATGTAGGGCTCCATGTCACGGCGCATTTGCTCGAAGTCTTCCGGTGGCTCCTTAGCCAGGCAAATGAACAAGAGCCCGGCGATATTCCCGACATGGACTGTCTTCAGGCTGAATTTACTGCGATCGAAATCTTCGCCCATATGTTCGGCATGAATGAGATTGCCCCGAAGGTCATACGTCCACTGATGATATGGGCAAACAACATTTCCCACGCTCCCCTTGTCGCCGTCGCAAAGCCGCGCGCCTCGATGTCGGCAGACATTGTGAAAAGCCCGGATCGACATGTCGTCATCGCGCGCGACGACTATGGATGTGCGCCCCACCGGCACCGTGAAATAATCGCCCGGCTCGGGAATATCGGGCTCCGCTCCGACATAGATCCAGGTGCGACCGAAAACGATCTCCATATCGAGATCGAAAATTTCCTTGCTCTGATAAAACGGCGCCTCAAGGCTATAACCCGGGCGTCGGCGCGCAATCATGGACCGCACTTCATTCGACACTTGCATGTGGTCCTCCCATTCGATGGGCTCGCTAAAAATCCACCAGACGATGTTCTCTTAGATAGTTCAAAACCACTTGTGCTTTATCGACAGATGTCCCCTCAAAAGCGACAACGCCGCCCTTTGCCTCGGACACGATGGCTGAGAGCAGACGCTCATGTCCCGCCTTTTTTGCTTGGACTTTAAGGCGAACGGGCCGGCGAGGAGCCGCCTCTACCATCCACTCCGGCCGCAAAGCTTCACTGGATGACGGCGTCAAGGGTGCGATTGCGACACGTCCCGACTTCTGCCGGGCATAGGCATATTTCAGTTCGACCGGGGCATAGGGATGAACTGCAATGACAACGGGCATCGGACATGCAATTTGTCGTCTTTGCCCCTTTGGCAGAAACTGCCGAACCTTGACGTCCGTGGCCGTTGTTCCCCGTTCGATCGACAGCTCCAAGACGTTTGCAATCGGGGGGCGACCCAGCGCATCGGCCAGCATGTAGGGCAATAGTCCACTGCCGGCGTCCTTCTCGGCTCGGATCCCTGTAAAAATGATGTCGGCATCACGAAGGTTCGCCGCGAGCGGCGCGACGATATTCGCGTCCGCCGCAACCGGCACGACTTCAATCGTCCTTGCCCCATATGCCATGTATTCGCGCAACGAAGGTTCATTCGCATTGCCTGCATGAACGACGCGAACGGCACCACCCGCCAACGCGTGCGCGAGGGCCATTGACACTGCGTCGCCGCGACACGCTCGTGGAACTCCGCTCACGGGATGCCGGCCTGCCGACACCAACGCGGCAATGGAAAGCTTACTCATCTTTCCGCCTCGACAGCTTCGGACTGCGCCCGCGCCTGCGCCACCCGCGTGATTAACGCCTGCATGATGTCTTCCGCATCTCCAATGATCGTCAGATCAGCGCGCTTGACGATTGGCGCACCAGGATCTCGATTGATCGCGATGACATGGCGGCAAGCACGGATACCTTGCAAATGCTGAACCGCGCCAGAAATGCCTATCGCGAAATACGTCGTCGCACCGACCGTCTTGCCCGACGCACCAATCTGCTTTTCGCGCGGAAATTTCCCTTCGTCGACCGCGACGCGACTTGCGCCGACCACCGCGCCAAGTGCGTTCGCGAGATTTTCCAGCGTTGCGATATTCGCGACGCCAT
>JBEVLH010000115.1:0-2575 GCA_040509255.1 Hyphomicrobium sp.
AGAAATAGGCTTGCGCGGTCATGGCATCGGCTTCCGGCCCTCTGCCCTGCTTGTAATAGATGTTTGCGAGCAGCCTGTATGCATGGCCGTTTTCCGGATCTTCAACGAGAGATTTGCGCAGCAGCTCGGTGGCTTCATTTTGAGCGTCCGCCGTTTCGACCGCCTGAACCGACGTGGCAAGTTCGACGCGGATCAGCGGACTGTTGGGAGCCAGTTTCAGCGCCTGTCTGAGGCTCGGGACGGCCGCCGCCAACTTGCCCGACCGCATCAGGAAGTCGGCCTTCAGTTCATGGAAGTAGGGGTATGAAGGATTTTCCCGGATCATAGAATCGGTCTCCTGAACCGCACCCTCGAGCGCGCCAGGGCCGCCGCGGAAAAACTTCGCGATCGCGCGGGCATACCGCGCGGGCAGCGTCTTGTTGGACTCCGGATAGCGATTGAACACCGTCGCGGGTGATTCAAGATATCCCGACAGCTTTGCTCGCATCAGGTCGTGGCGAAGCTGAAGCGACGGCGGATCTTTCTGATTGAAGTAAGGGCTCGTGGTCGCGAGTTGATCGAGACGTGCGAGACGATCTGCGGAGAGCGGGTGCGATCGAATGAACGGATCCTGGAACTGGTCCGTCAGATATTCCTGCTCTTTGAAACGCTCGAAAGTGTCCAGCATTCCCTTGCCGGATTGTTTTGTCGCGGTGAGATATTTGATGCCGGCCTGATCGGCAGCCGATTCCTGCGATCGCCGCTCGGCAAGCAATCCTTTCATAATGACGCTGGAGCCACCCTGAAGCAGAGCTTGGCCTCCTTGCATGGTATCACGCCCGGAATCACCGCCCGTAACGCCACCCGCAACCATTGCGCCGATCCCGAGCACCTGCGTTAACAGCGCGCGAGTTTGATCTTTGGCGATGCGCGCGCGCAAGGCAGCCATATGGCCACCCGCGATATGTCCGCTTTCGTGCGCGATGACGCCGATCACTTCGTTCGGCGTTTCAGCCTGCATCAAGGTTCCTGTATTGACGAACACGTTCGCTCCATCGAGCACGAAGGCGTTGAACGCATCGTTGTTGATGATGCGAACGGTGACGCGCCCGCCGCCAAATCCTGCAGCCTGGAAGATCGGCTTCGAGTAGTCCTGCAGCAGTGCCTCGATTTCGGCATCGCGAATGAGCGGAAGTCCCTGGGCGCGCGCGCCGTGTGCGATTGTCGCCACGGCGACGAGCACAGCAAAAAAAAGCGCCAGTCTTCTGGCGTCAGAAAACCTCGGAATGATGTTCCGAATTATCGGCATTTGCTGTGCCCCGATCTCGACAAGCATTTCGAGACGTTACGCACCCTCAAAATATGCGCCAAGCTTGCCTGGGTCAAACCCACCGCAACGATCGTTTCGAAACATTCATGATTTTGGGGCACCAGCATGGCGATGCGTGTACGCATCCCTGCTGGGACGGGATACCTGACTACCGGCCACAGCGAACGAAAAAGGGCCGAGGCAGTATAGCGTCGGCCCTTGTTTACTATTCTCCGCCGAATTTGCGCTGCCACCAGCCTTTGCGCTGTGGAGCAGCCTGCGGATCGCCTTCGGTCGCATCTTCTCCAGGACGAACGACCACGCGCTCGATGCGCGGTTCACTGGACCCGATTTCGTGCCTGCGACGCGCTGGCGGCACGTTGGGTTCAGGTGGCGAGATGTCGATCGCCTTCGGCGGTGCAGCCGCCCGGACCTCTTCGGACTTCGGCTCGCGCGCCGAAGCGGCATCCTCGCCGACAGGCCCTTTCGAGGGGACATCCCAGATGCGCGGGCGCGCGACTTTGACGTCGTCCTTCTCGACTGCCCGTGCAACCTCTTCCGGCGACAGCGTCTCGGCGATCCGGCCGCCGTTCGCCCAGGCAGCAGGCTTAGCAGCATCCGACCCCTGATCCGACGGATCGTTGTCAGCTTCGGATGGCTCGTCGCCATCGGCTTCCGTTCCGTCGGCATGCGCCGTCCCGTTTTCACGGCCGCGATCTCGGCCGCGACGCCCGCCGCGACGACCGCGACGTCGGCGGCGCGATGGCTTATCGTCACTCTCGCCCGGCCCGGCCGCTTCGCTCTCGCCGGCCTCGTCGACAGCGGGCTGGGCGTCGATCTCATCGTCGTCTGCCGGTCCCGCGTCACCGTCCTCGTCGCCATGGGAGTTCTGGCGCGGTTCAGCGTCCGCGTCCTGCTCTCCGCGCGCATCGGAGCCGAAGCGCTCTCTATTCTCACCGCGATCGCGTCCGCCTCGCCC
Organism: Hyphomicrobium sp.; assembly: GCA_040509255.1. Taxonomy (GTDB): domain Bacteria; phylum Pseudomonadota; class Alphaproteobacteria; order Rhizobiales; family Hyphomicrobiaceae; genus Hyphomicrobium_B. The sequence goes on from JBEVLH010000115.1 coordinate 2,268, forward strand.
GCGACGGCGGCGTCTCCGGCCACCACGGCGGCCATCATCGCCTTCTCCGCGTCCGTTCTCGCGGCCGTTGACGCCCTCTTCGGCATCTTCGGCGACAGCCACAGTCTCGATCTCACCACCTTCGAATGCGGGCGCCTCTTCCTCGCCGTCGAAGCCCCAGTCCATATTGACGGCCGCACGCTCGACACGGCGCACGGGAGCGGTCGGGCCGCCACGTTCGATCGTGAAGTTTGCGCCTTGCACCCGGTCACTGCCGAGCACCGTCACCGAGAAGCCGTGGCGCTGTTCCATGTCGGTAACGTAAGCGC
>JBEVLH010000116.1:0-2866 GCA_040509255.1 Hyphomicrobium sp.
CGCACCTCGAAAACGATTACAAGCGCGTCCGCCTCGGCATCGGCCATCCGGGTTCGAAGGATGTCGTCATTCATCACGTCCTGAACGACTTTGCGAAATCAGACCGCGAATGGCTCGCAGCCCTTCTCGACGCCGTGGCTGACGCAGCGCCTTACCTCGCAAAGGGTGACGACGCCCGCTTCCTGAGCGACGTCGCGAGGCTGACCCAAGACGAGACCGAAACGGCGCCTCGCAAACCCGATCGTGAGCCCGCTGAACCGCCGAACCCGCCGAAAGCGTCGGCATCGCGGCCACACCCAGCCGGCGAACGCGCGGGCAAACGCCAGTCCGCCCTCGCGGAGAACTTGAAAAAATGGCTGGGCGCGCGAAAATCCAGCGATGGAGACGCCTAGCTCGGTGCCGCAGGCGGGGAGAATTGGGAAGCGATGTCCGAGTATCAGGATGACCGGCGCGCTGACGGTGGCTCGCGCTCTCTGTTTGATCTGATCGTCGGCGGTCTCATCCTGCTGTTCACCGTCGGTGTCTTCGGCGGCGTCGCCCGCGATGCCTACTACTCGAATGCGAAAGACAAGACCGGCGTTCGCCGCATCATCGCGCATCGCTGGAACGACCGGACGCTCGTCTTCCCGATCGAAGGAACCGATCGCCAGGGCCGCGCCGTCACCTTCGACGTCGTCGTGCTGACCAAGAATTACGGCTGGGTCCGAGGTTCGACGACCGAGCTTGAAAAGGACGATCGTCGCCTGTCGCCTCAAGAGATCCAGGCCGAAGTTCTCGCTCCCCAATTGCGTGACGGCCTTCGCTCGGCGCGCGGTTTGATTGCCGTTGGCCTCGCGAGCCAGGAAGGCGACGTCGCCCGCGAGGAACAGCGCGGCGGCCTTCGGGCGGTCCGCACCGCACAATGGATCGAGGACGTGCTGGGCGAGCAAATCCCGATGTGGACACTCAACCTCGGGCGCTACGTCGATCCCTGTTCCGATTGCGAAGATCCCGACACCAGCTGGCAACGCCCTTTCATCGTCATCGCGGTCCGCCAAGCCGATGAAGGCGCCCACATTTCCGAAGCGCTCGCCGACGCCATGTCGGGCACCACCAACCTCCCCGCACCCTCCCGCTATTCAGCTTTCGCGTTCACGAAATTCCATCGGTGAGCCATAGGGCCGCACAAAGCGCCGATTAGGCTTCACATTACGCCCCCGCTCGCTTAACCCACGGGGCCACAACCAAACGGACACTCCCCCGCCATGGGCTTCAAATGCGGTATCGTCGGCTTGCCGAACGTCGGCAAGTCGACCCACTTCAATGCGCTGACGCAGACCGCGCAGGCCGAGGCTGCCAACTATCCCTTCTGCACGATAGAGCCCAACGTGGGCGAAGTCGCGGTTCCTGACAGCCGCCTCGATACGCTCGCGAAGATCGCGGGCAGCAAGGAAATCATTCCGACACGTCTGACGTTCGTCGACATCGCCGGCCTCGTGCGCGGCGCCTCGAAGGGCGAAGGCCTCGGCAACAAGTTTCTGTCTCATATCCGCGAGGTCGACGCCGTCGCGTACGTGCTGCGCTGCTTCGTCGACGAGGACGTCACCCACGTTGAGAACCGCATCGATCCGCTCGCCGACGCTGACGTGGTCGAAACCGAACTCATGCTCGCTGATCTCGACAGCCTCGAGAAGCGCATCTCGCAGATCGAGAAGAAGGCCAAGAGCGGCGACAAGGACGCCAAGGCGCAATTCGCCGTGATGGAAAAGCCGCTGGTGCTTCTGCGGGAGGGCAAGCCCGCGCGCCTCGCCAAGATGACGCCGGAAGAAATGCCGGCCTTCCGCGCACTTCAGCTCTTGACGTCGAAGCCGGTCGTCTACGTTTGCAACGTCGAGGAAGCTTCGGCGGCGCACGGCAACGCCTATTCGAAGCAAGTCGAGGAGCGTGCGAAAGCCGAAGGCGCCGCCGTCGTCATCATTTCAGCCAAGATCGAAAGCGAGTTCGCGGGCCTTGCTTCCGAAGACCGCGACGCCTTCCTCGCCGAGATGGGCCTCGAAGAACCGGGTCTCAATCGCTTGATCCGTGCCGGCTATTCGCTTCTCGACCTCGTCACCTACTTCACCGTCGGACCGAAGGAAGCGCGCGCCTGGACAATCACGCGCGGCACCAAGGGGCCGCAGGCCGCCGGTGTCATCCATACCGACTTCGAAAAGGGCTTCATTCGCGCCGAAACCATTGCCTACAACGATTACGTTGCCGGCAACGGCGAAACTGGTGCTAAGGAAGCCGGAAAAATGCGCCTCGAAGGCAAAGACTACGTCGTTCAGGACGGCGACGTCATGCACTTCCGATTTGCGAACTAGGACGAGCGATCATGTCCGACGAACTCCCCGACCGCCTTTGCAACGATCCGAAGAGCCCATTCTTCAACGAAGAAATCTTGAAGCGGGATATCGGCATTCGCTTCAACGGGCTGGAGAAGACCAACGTCGAGGAATATTGCGTCAGCGAAGGCTGGATTCGCGTCGCCGCCGGCATCGCCAAGGACCGCCACGGCCGCCCGATGACGCTCAAGCTCAAGGGCAAGGTCGAACCCTATTTTCGGGCTGGCGAATAACGGTCGCTTGAAGCCTTGGCCATTCCGGCGATGCTCTGCAACCCTGCTGGATGCCGACTCCGTCGCCATGACGGCAGAGAAGAACGAGCTCCAACATTCCGTCATCCCGGCGAAGGCCGGGATCCAGATAAACCGCAACACGCGCGGCGCTGAAGCCGTCTCAGCTCGCGCGCCGCTTCCGCGTCGCTGCAGCTTTTTTCGCCGACGCTTTCCGCGCAGCCGCTGGACGTGAGGCTGCGGCCTTGCCGCCGATCCGGCCACCACGCTTCG
>JBEVLH010000117.1:0-19859 GCA_040509255.1 Hyphomicrobium sp.
GATCCCGCTGACGAAGCCGTACGCACCGGGGCGTTCCGGGCGTTCTCCCCGGAGGATCTCGCCGCGTTTCCGGAGGTCAGCGACCGCAGGACACGGCTTGGCTACGAAAAGCTCGCCAGGCTCATCGAGGCGCTGACCCAGCCGTCATCCAATGCGATCCAATCTTCGATCGATGCCTCGCGTGTCGGCATCGTCGGCTTTTCGTTCGGCGGCGCGGTAGCGGCGGTGGCACTGCTCCGCGATCCACGGGTGAGTGCGGCGGTCAATCTCGACGGCTGGGTGACCGATACTCCCGCCGCGGCCGGAGTGTCGCGTCCCTTGCTCGCTCTCTACGCGCGGCTCGACCTGCATCCATCGCCGACCTCGGTATCGACGGCGACCTATCATCAGACTGAACTGGCACGCGAAGATTTTCGCGTGTTGCTTGCGCTGTCGCGATCGTCGGCCGCGGAGGTGCGTCTGATCGACGGCGCCGAGCATGGCGATTTTACCGACGCCCGTTATGCTGGTTACTGGAAGCGGTGGCGGCCGTGGCGCACGAAGCTCATTCGGCCGGATCGCATGCGGGCCATCATCGAGGCTTGCCTGATGCCTTTCCTGCACCGGCACGTCGGCGGCCGACCGTTTCCCGACTCCGATCGCGCCGCTCTCCCGGAGGTTACGTCGATCGAATCGATAGCGGGCGATTTGCGATGACCATGGGATCGGGCGACGAGCAAGGCACGATCGTGGTCTGGCGGGTCGATCTGCATCCCGGCGAACCGCCAGACGGGAGTCTCCTCGATGCGCGCGAGCGAACAGTCGCGGATGCCTTCGTCTACCCTGACGATCGGGAACGCTACATTCGCTCGCATGGTGCATTGCGCGTGCTGCTGTCAGACCGTCTCGGCGTGCCCCCCGCCAGCGTGCCGATCGGCGTTGCGACATCCGGCAAGCCGCTCCTGGTCGGCCCGGCGCAAGAGGTGACATTCAACCTGTCGCATAGCCGCAATACAGCTCTGATCGCGATCGGCCATGCCGTCGAGGTCGGAATTGACGTCGAGGACGACGACGGATGCACGGCCTACAGCGAATTGATCGATACGGTCTTCGATAAAGCGACTGCCGATCGGATCAACCGCGAGGACCCGCAGCGCAGGCGACAATTGTTTCTGCGCGGCTGGACCCGCAAGGAAGCCGTAGCAAAGGCGTTGGGTTCCGGTTTTCAGATCGATCCGAAGCATTTCCTGGTTCCGCTCGACAGCGCCAGTCCCTGGACCGTTCGCTTACCCTACGGCGGCGCCGAATTTTCCTTGATCGACTTGAGCACCGCAGCCGTGGTCGCTGCGCTGGCAGTGGAGAGTTTCAAGCCTCGGGTGCTGGTTCGCGACTATCATCGTGAAAGGGACCGGCGACAATCTGCCCGATGAAGGCTGTTTCAAAGCGGCGCGCTTCGTCGTGCGAGCATTGACGTCCCATGGGCTCGGCCGAAAGCCGCATCGTTCCGAGATGGCTTCGGTCGCGTGTCCGCTCCGGCAGACGGCATGTCACCAAGTTTGTCGCCGTTGATTTTCGCGATTTCGTCAAGCCACCTTCTGGTAGACGGCAGGCAACCGCCGACCTCACCGAATCTCATTGCATTTGCATTTCGGGCATCATGGGACGGGATCCGCAATCCAGGGATTGATGTCGGATTCAAGCCGACCGGTCCGGTTGGTGCTGATCGCAAGCTGAGCCCGAAAAAAAGCAGGGCGCGACCGGCATCACCACGGTCGCTAACCCCGTTCGCAAATGTTCGCAGACGTCCGCTTTCGTCCTATAAGGCATTGTTGTAAAACGATAATCTCGCATCTATCTATCCGGTGATGTTCGTTCAGAGCCTCATCGGAACGCTTGGAACCGCTGTTTATGGTGGGGAAGGTGATGGGGAAAGCGAGGAGCGCGTATGCCCAAAAATCAGTTGCACAAGTTGACCGCGAGGCAAGTCGAAACGCTCACGGCTAATGGGCTGCATGGCGACGGCGGTGGTCTCTATTTAACCATCAGTGGGGACAGTCGGTCATGGGTGTTCATGTATCGCAGCCGCGGCACCCAGAAACGGAAGGAAATGGGGTTGGGCTCCGCCGCCAAAAAGGGCGGGGTCACGCTCGCTGTTGCGCGAGATCGGGCTGCGGCAGCGCGGGCCATGATTTCGATGGGCAAGGACCCCATAGTCGAGAGAAAAGCCGCGAAGTTCGTAGGTGCCACCTTCGGCTTTTTCGCCAACATGCTCCTAGAATCCATCAAATCGGGTTTCCGAGGTCGGAATACCGCAAATACCTGGAAGCGCGACCTTGAAGTTCACTGCGCGGCTCTTCGACCGATGGCTTGCCAGGACATCAAGCCCGCAGACGTACTGGCGGTGTTGAACCCGCTTTGGCTAACTCGCCCTAAGACGGCGCGAGAGCTGCGCGGCCGAATTGAGCGTGTACTTGATGCTGCGGAATCAAAGGGCCTTCGATCCGGGAAGAACCCAGCCGTCTGGAAGGGGAACCTGAAGGAGTTGCTTCCAAAGCAAGCGAAGAGGAAACGCGGCTATAGGGCCGCTCCGTACGAAGACATCAAGGGCATCGTGCGGTTGCTCCGCGAACGACATCAATGCGCAGACACTTATGTAAATCTTGCCGCTGAGTTTGTAATTCTTACGGCCGTGCGGACGGGAGAAGCGCGTTTTATGCGCGTCTCGGAAATCAATTGGAAGGACAAGGTCTGGGTTATCCCTGGCGAGCGGATGAAGATGGAACGTGATCACGAAGTTCCGCTGTCGCCCCGCGCTCTCGAAATCCTTTCGGTGGTCGTACCTGCTGGGACGCAACCCGGCGCCTATGTGTTTCCCGGCCAGTGGTCCAACAACCGCAGCAGGCCGCTTGGCATGAACGCGATCATCCATGCGCTTCAAACCGTCTATCCGGCGATGACCACGCACGGGTGCCGCTCCTCGTTCCGAGACTGGTGTGGCGACGAAACTGATTTCCAGCGCGAGACGGCGGAAGCGGCTCTGGCGCACAAGGTCGGCAACGAGGTCGAGCAGGCATATCGGCGCCGGACCGCGCTGGAGAAGCGCCGCAAGCTGATGAATGCATGGGCAGAATATGTCATAGGCACGACCAATGTGCCGGAGCCGCGGTCGCGCAAAGCCACTGCGGCTGACGCGTAATCCTGGATCATCGTCGTGAGGAATTAAGCCTTGTCGGCGCGCCAGCATCTAGACCAGCGCCAGCGGATCCCGCGCCAGACGCGCTCCCAGCTTTCTGCCACTCGCTTCCAGTCGTCGTCGCTAAACGAATGCCCCACCGCAAGCTCCGCGGCCTCTCGAGCGTTCCTAACTTTTAGGTCAAATGCTTCCAGAGTGGCCTGCACGACCAAAACAGCCTCGGGGTTAGCCCTCACATAACGCACTGCCCGTCGTCTCAGAAGCGGGCGGGATATAATCTCGAGCAAGCTCATGGAGCGTCCGCTTGCAATTCCCAGTCCAACTAACAGCCTAGTCTCAGACAAGGCATGATCAGCGAAGGCTCCGTAATAAAAACCGCCCGGCGACACCAAAGGGCAGTTAGAACGCAGCCACGAGTAGGCGAGCCGCGCCCACAGAATCTGGGTTCCACGCTGACAAATGAGCTGTGCGGGATTCGAGGACGGCTCGATCCGGTTCAAAAGAAATCAGGTGCGGGTGGGCCAGCGCTTCGGGAAGCCTCTGGCACGCCGTATGCTAGTGTTAGGCTGACCAGGATTACAGGGTGCTAGTCAAGACAACGCTGCCGGCACAAATCATTTCGAGCCCGGTAGTTTATTTTTTTGAAGGAGCCGTTTGTATGGATAAGGACCGGGGCGTCGTTTGCCTAATGATTACAGCGGTCCTTGCGATTGCCGCCATTGCCGCATCCGTCGATCCGGAAAACCGTCTCATAGGCCAAGTCGTAGCACCTCATTTGCCGCTCATTGTCAGCGCACTGCGCTAGTCGCTCTCTTCCAGTATTGACGAATTACCAGCGCCTATGACGTGGACGACCGTAGTATCCATATCCACCGCCTTAATACCGAGGAGCGTAATAGCGTGGAGCGTAGGCAGGCGCACCGTAATCGCCGTAACCGAATTCGGACGCCAACAGCAGCCATATTCAAACGTAGCGTACCTGTTCATCATTGGAGGCGATGCCAAGCGCCAAGCCGATAGGCATAGCCGACGCCGCGCTGATGGAAAGTGCTGCGCCGCCCGCAGCGGCAAGTCTAATTAGTGCATTTGATAGCTTCATTTTCCGCTCCAATCCCCGCGCAAATTCGTAGCAATCCTCGCTGAACGAAGGCTGAGCGACGTGGCGGATCGGAATAAAGAACCTGCAATAATTCTTGTCGTGTGGCCCGCAGACGCTTACGGAGGACCAGATATCCCAATCCGTTGAGCGGTGACAACGTTCCCTAAGAAGGTTTGGTACGCGGCTGCACGTCGCTGCAAGTGGCATCGAGCGACGCCCCCGGTATCAACGCGAAATCGGACGTCTTCTGGGCAGCGGAACACGGCCGGTGATCGATGGCTCCGCGCTATCGGGTATCGCTGCACGCGCGTCGGGAGCTTTCCTAACTATTTCCCGGGCGGCACGAAGGAATTCGTCAGCTGCCGCTTCCTCCACACTCTTCTGGCCCGTCGAGCTTGCCAACGGGTCCGGGAGGAGGAGGGCAGCTGGCCTTTCCGGGAATAGGCGAACACTTGCCGCGGTTTGCAATGAGGGCATGATGAAATAGGCAATGCTGCCTGCGAAAGCAGTGACCGCAATGATGGCAGGAGCTAAGTACCGAAAATAGAGCATATTTTTCAGTCTCGGCCGATTTCGTGACCGCAAAAGATGCTGAGCCGACCTGGGCTCAGATTGTTGCAAGCAAACATCAGTGAGGCAGAACCGTCGTTTTGCCAAGGATTCATTTTGACTGTGCAGTACCCGGGAAGTTCACTTCGGAGTCATTGCATTGCAATCGAATTTTTATTATTGGCTTATGGAGTTGCCATGTTTGAAGCGTTTTCAACCTTTCTGGTCGTGCTCAGCGTCGGCATTTTTGCAGCTCATACTTTGGACGCCTTCCGATCGTAGGACGGATTGCCTGTGCATATCGGTTTTTCAGCGAACATCTGTCCTGATTAAGATCGACAATTGCAGCACTAGCCGAGCCGTTTGCACAGTATAAGGCTGCCGCACAATGAGAGATTTGGCGGCTCAGCGTAGGATCCTGACGGGAATTGATTTACCGGCAGGTACCTTGCTTTCTTCGGCATGATGCGACAACGGGACGAGTACGTTGCACTCCGGATAGTAAGCGCCCAGGCAGCCACGCGGAACATTGTAGGCAAACACTCTCAGCCCGTGCTTTTCCCGCCTTATCTTATCCTCCGCCTGTGTGGCCAGTCCGATAATAGCGCCGTCGGTGAGGCCGAACTGCACAATGTCGGCGGGATGCATGAACACGATGTCCCTTGTCCCTGAAACATCTCTAAGCCGATCTTCATAGCCGTAGATCGTGGTGTTGAATTGATCGTTCGATCGAAGTGTCATCAGGCGAAATAGACCAGGCTCGTCCACGAAGCCGGTGGCAGAAAGATGCCTTGGTGGGAAGAACGTCGCGCGACCGGTCCCCGTATCCGAAAAGTCTCTCACGCGAGCCTTGTTGGGACGGTAAAATCCGCCGGGCTCGTTGAGCTTTGCATTAAAGTCTGAAAACCATTGTGGATAGGTTTCAGCGATCGCATCCCGGACCTTCGTGTAGTCTGCCGTCCATGCGGTCCAATCGAGCTTCCGGTTGGGCTTCAACGTGGCCTTTGCCAATTCGGCGACGATTTTCGTTTCCGATAGAAGATCCGGACTGCTGGGTTGAACGTTGCCCAGCGAAGGATGGATCACGCTGGTGGAATCTTCCATGGTCACGGTTTGCGGGCCACTGGCTTGATCATCGCGCTCGATGCGGCTCAGGCATGGCAGCAGGTAGGCGATCTCGCCGGGGATCAGATGGCTCCTGTTGAGCTTGGTTGCGATCTGCACGGAGAGGCGAAGCTTGCGCCAAGCCGTCTCCATCCGATCCGTGTCCGGAATAGCACGTATGAAGTTGCCGCCGAGGCTGACAAACCCGCGCACCTCGCCGTTGAGAATTCCTTCGCACGCCTCCACGGTGTTGCGGCCCTTTTCCCGAGGCGGCTGAAAACCGAACTGATTAGCTAATTTGTCGAGCGGGGCCAATTCGGGCTTCTCAGTGATGCCGACGGTCCGTTGCCCCTGAACGTTGGAATGACCTCGGACAGGGCAGGCACCGGCGCCTGGCTTTCCAATGTTGCCGCGCAGAAGCAGAAGGTTGCAGACCATGTGGACGTTCTGCACACCGAATCGGTGCTGAGTTAGACCCATGCCGTACACAACGATGGCCGCCTTGGCCTTTGCGTAGGTTTCCGCTGCCTTCTCGATATCCTCGCGCGATAGCGACGTCTCGGCCTCAATCTCAGACCACTTCGCAGCGCGGCAGAAGGCAACGAAGTCCTCGTAGCCAGTGGTGTATTCACGGATAAAAACGTCATCGATGACGCGAAGCGCGTCTTCTTTGGCGTCATCGTCACGCTCAATCAAATATTTGCACATGCCGGTCATCGCCGCTATGTCGCTGCCGGCGCGTAGCTGATAATACTGCGTGCTGATGCTTGTCGATGAGCCCGTCGCCATTTGCAGCGGCGATTGTGGATTGGTGAATTCTTCAAGCCCGCGCTCACGCAAAGGATTGAAAGTAATAATCGGGACGCCCCGTTTCGCGCAGGGCTGGAGTTCGTGAAGCATTCGCGGGCTGTTCGAGCCCACGTTCTGCCCGAAGAATATAATGCAGTCGGTTTGCTCGAAGTCTTCGAGCTTGACGGTACCGACCGGCGCACCGAGTGCCTGCTTCAGTCCCACGGAAGTAGATTCGTGGCACATGTTCGAACTGTCGGGCAGATTGTTACAGCCGTACATGCGCGCGAGCAATGCGTACATGTAGGACGTCTCGAGTGAAGCCCGCCCGGACGCGTAAAAGATCACAGATTTCGGATCCAGGAGTTGCAGCTCGCGGCCTATATCTGCGAAGGCTTCCTCCCAACGGCAGGTAACGTACTTATCTGTCGCCGAATCGTATCGCAACGGCGCGGTGAGACGGCCCTGATGCTCAAGATCGAAGTCGGGCCAGCTACGCAATTCGGTGAGGCTGTGTTCGGCGAAAAACGCTGGAGTGCAGCGATGTCGGGTCAGATCCCACGCGGTCGACTTGGCGCCGTTTTCGCAGAATTCGGCAGGATCGGACTTTTCTGGTTTGGCCCAGGCGCAGCTGACGCACATAAAGCCGCCCTGCTTGTTCTGCCGCAGCAGCTGCTCGCCCAACTCGACCGCTCCGGGCTTCTCGCGCAGCACGACCGCGCTCAGGCCCTTCAGGGAACCCCAGCCGCCCACGGCGCCGTCGTAATGATGCGTCTCTGCCTCCGATGCGAGGAGAGGATCTTCGTCAAATTGGCTCATGAGCATATCCCAAAAGGGGCAGGCCACGCCGTGACGGGCGGGCTCATAATTCCAAACGCCTAGTGAGCCGGTTGGTTCGGGCTTCGCCGGCCGTCAATCCGCGCTAACACGGTCGAGTCAATTGAATACCTCGAGCTCGTTGCTTCGCGCTATGCCAACCAACGTGATGAACACGCGCTGCGATTGGGATCGCAAGCGCTATAGGCGCGGATCTCACGAGTTCAAGACTTCGACGATGGGGAGGGCTGTGAAAAGCAGTCGATAAAGGTAGCAACTCCGCTCTGTATGTCCGAACGGAATTGAAAGTAGGATGCACTCGCCGAGAACGGGTTAGATGTAAGCGCGTACCGATGCGTTGATGTCGCGGGCAGAAACCGGAAAAATTGCACCGCGTCCATCGTCCCCATTGCGTCCGGTTGTCACCCGGCGAATGCACACAACAATGCTCATATACCTGATAGGTTGCTAAGCATCGGGCATCGCATGGGCCTAGTCTCGGATGGCGCTTGCCGCGCAAGCCAGGACGCTGCTGTTAGCTGCCAGCTACCGCCTGTTCGTCGCCGTATTCCGCAGGGCATGAGCCGGGCTGTATAAATTTAAAAAGCCGTAAATATCCGACCTCCCGAGCGCTATCTCAGGGAACGAGTTGATCAAACTCCTCAGCCGGCATTTCGAACGTCTGATCGGATAGTACGCCGCCCCTGGGACTTCGACCGCGGCTAGCTGGCCGAGATCATTTATCGTGTATTGCCAAACAGTGGGTGGCTCGATGGAGACGCTTCTATGCCTTGGTGTCGACAGTAAGGGCTGCGATGGTCGTAAACAATGTTCTCCATCGGGCCCGCCGCATTCTGCACACTGCGGCGGGCCTATGCTAGAAGGGTCCTTGTCTCAATCTAACATCGCCCACACTCCCAGATTATAGGCCTTTTATAGCCGCGCTGCAGTGGCGCAGCAGCCTTCTGATCAGCTCGCTGGCATCAACACGGCGTTGACCACATGAATTACCCCATTTGACTGGTTGACGTCGGCGATCGTAACAGTGGATGTGTTGCCTTTCGCATCAATGATCATGACCTTACCGTCGGCCTTTCGTACCCTCAAAGGCTCACCTTCGACGGTGAATAGCGTCTGCCCGTCCATCAATTGAGCTGCGTTCAGCTTGCCTGGCACGACGTGGTAGGTGAGGATTTTGGTCAGGGCGCCCTTATTTTCGGGCTTAGTCAGTGTTGCAACAGTCCCCTTCGGCAACTTGCCGAATGCCGCATTGGTCGGCGCAAAGACCGTATAGGGACCGGGGCCTGAAAGGGTATCCACCAATCCTGCCGCTTTGACCGCGGCAACCAGCGTCGTGTGGTCTTTCGATTTGACAGCATTCTCCACGATATTTCTCGTCGGATACATCGCGGAACCACCCACGACCACTGTGTGATCCCTGGCGCTTGCCGACCACAACGGGAACGTCATCGGGGTAGCGAGCGACGCGATCAGCAGGCAAGATTTCAAATTCATGGGAATCTCCATTATGTGCGATTGGCAAGCTCGAAGAGCTCGTCATGCCCAGAACGCAAAGACTTGCGTTCTGGATCACATCCCAGTTCTATTTCTGTCAGCGATGATCCATGCGGTCCATGCGGTCGTATTTCAAGGTCGACCTCAAAAGACGAAGGATGCTCAGGTGCAAAAATTTCTGATGGCCTATGCAGCGGTCCTTGTCCCGTTTGTCGCTTTGGATGCCGTCTGGCTTCGGCTGATGGGTGCTGCCTTCTACAAGCCAACACTTGGGGACATTCTGCGCGCGCGGCCCAATCTCTGGCCGGCAGCTGTATTCTACATGCTTTACCCGATCGGGCTGGTCACCTTCGCTGTCTGGCCTGCACTTCACGAGGGTCAGCTATTGCGGGCAATGGCGCTCGGGCTGCTCTTTGGTCTATTTACCTATGCAACGTACGACTTGACCAACCACGCGACGCTGCGGAACTGGACGACCACTCTTGTGGTCGTGGACATGGCATGGGGCTCTGTGGTGGCCGCCAGCAGCGTTGCCATTGGATTTATGGTGGTTCGCCGGATTCTCGGATTATGACGGGCCTGAAAAGGAACGTCTGGCTCTTGCCGGCCTTCATCGTAGTGGTGGCTGGCATTGGCTTCCTGATTGGCGCGCTTATTCGACCGGATGCTTGGTTCGCAGCGTTGGCCAAACCCTCATTCAATCCACCGGCGTGGCTGTTCGGCCCGGTATGGGCCGTGATGTACGTTCTGATAGGCGTAGCGGGCTGGCGGACATGGGTGAAAGACGGAGAGGGGGTCCGCACAACCTCATGGGCGCTCCAGCTATTCACCAATTACAGTTGGACCCCGGTTTTCTTCGGCTTGCATGCTGTCGGGTGGGCCCTAGTTGTGATTATCGCGCTTCTGGCACAGATTACTTTTTTCATCGCTATCAGCTGGCGCAGTGATCGAATCTCAGCGGTCCTGTTTATACCCTACGCGGCTTGGGTAACCTTCGCGACCGTTCTTAATCTCAAGATCCTTCTGCTCAACTGACGGCAGCTGTCAGTTCTAAATCCGGATGAACGGCGCAATCATGCGACCAAACCATCCATGGGGCTTGAGTTCGCCGGTCATCGCGACCAGACAAATGCAAGCACCGTCCGCGGTCACCATCGGCTCATGATCGACCCCGGCGTCGCCGAAATCAAAATCCCCCGGCATGTAACGACCCTTGTCATGAGTAAAACTGCCGCTCAGAACGCAGGTAAATTCAGTGCCGGAATGCGTATGCTCCAACATTTTCGTGCCCGGCGCCGACTGTAACAGAAACACTCGGGACGCCGAAGGAAAGGGAAGTGTGATCGGCCTGAGGCTCACGCCCGGCGCAACACGCCGGCGCTTGCCGATCGCATAATTGCGCAGCTGTGGAGGCAACAAGTCATCTTCGAGATTGGTCTTGGTAGCGTTCGCTTGCTTGGGAGGGGGCGTGGGCGTCGATGTTTGCGCGCGCGCCATCACCCGCTCGAAGGCATCCGTCACCATTTGAACCGGTACAGCGGCCTCCAAAGCCTCGCCGCCTATACAATCTAAAGCGCCTAATAAATCCCGGCAACGAGGACAGGAAGCCGCATGAACCTCAATAACCAGACGTTGACCTGCGTCCAACGTTCCGGCCGCGAGTCGGCCCAAGATTTGGTGGCTCGGGTGGTGTGTGATGCTCATCGCATGTCATCCAACAATGTTCTCAACCGGGCCATGGCAAGCCTGATCCTCGATTTGACCGTACCCAAAGGGATGCGAAGTTCAGTCGCTATTTCCGAATGAGGCCGTTCTTCCAGATACGCCATCCTGATGGCGATCTTCTGGTCTTCCGGGAGCTTACGCAAAGCCTCGCGAACGCGATCGCCGTCCCCTATGCGCTCAAAGTCTTCGGTCGTCCAGAATGGCTCGGTCCAGATCTCGAGCGCAGACGCGGTGACAGCTTTGCCGGAACGAATGACCCGGCGTGCCGCGTCGATGCGAAGGTTGCGCGCAATGGTATAAATCCACGCAGACGCGTCGCCTCCGCGCGGATCGTATAGCGCGGCCTTCCGCCAGACGATCGCAAGGGTCTCCTGCGCAATCTCTTCTGCAGTCTCCCGGTCCAGACCGCGCTTGATGAGGAAGCCCTTGATGCGCGGTGCGAAATGATCAAACAGGTGCTTGAACGCTTCGCGGTCTTCGCGCTTGGCAATGCGGCTGATCAGGCTGGCCCACTCCACTCGTTCCGTTTCCCTGCATCTGGCCCATCCTGAGCCTCCGACCGCAAGGGCGGGACGGCGTTGAGCCTTTATCGTTCTAGCAGCCGCGATCATGTGATCCACTCCGACCTGAGCCCAAACGGCGGTGGAGGCCCTACGGATCACCTTTCCAATGTAATTTCGGGAGATCCGGTCCCGAGCCGCCAATAATTTTTTGTGCCCACAGCATACCCGCGTGATCCAGGGGAGCTTGAGCGACGTTTAAAGGCCATTTCGCTTTGGTTGGGCCGAATGACGCGCTCCGTTATTGAGATCTGCAATGAGGCGGCCGGACAGGTCCTCGAGCAGCAGCGCGGGCTAAATACGCCGGAGCGCAGGATCGAATTGGCGTCGCAGTTAGCGGCCGCTATTCGAAGTTATCTCGAGTTCGAAAAGGAAAAAGCGCGGCAGACCCGCAAGCCGCCGCGGCCTTGAGTTCCACTTGGCAGGATTGCTCGCTCAATAGCAGCCATTGATATCATTGCAGTTTTTGGCTGCGTGAGCGGAGGGTTGCGAACAATTTGGATCTCGCCGCTGAAGAAAGCAGAACCGAAGCGTGGACTTCGGGACACAGCTAAATCACTGAAATCAGGGATACTCTCGGCTTACAGAGGACACACTCAAGGGGACATGTATGCACAAGTCGCTCATCGCCGTCGCCACCCTGGCTGGCACACTCATCGCATCTCAGGCCTTTGCCGCCGATATGGCCGCGAGGCCCTACACCAAGGCGCCACCGCCGGCCATGGCTTCCGTATACAATTGGAGCGGCTTCTATGTGGGCGGCAACGGCGGCTACGGCACCAGTCGGAATTGCTGGAGCTTTGTCACCCCGGCACTGGGCAGCGAAGGGTGCCACGACGCCGACGGCGCCGTAGCCGGCGGCCAGATTGGCTATCGATGGCAAAACGCCGCATGGGTGTTCGGCCTTGAAGCTCAAGGTAACTGGGCAGATCTTCGCGGTTCAAGCATATCGTCTCCGGCCTTTGTGATCGCGCCTGGCGACCTCACAATCAACTCGCGGATCCGTGCCTTCGGCCTGTTCACGGGACAGATGGGCTATGCCTGGAATAACGTGCTGATGTACGTCAAGGGTGGCGCGGCCATCGTTGACAATCGATACTTCCACACCTTTACGGCAACCAACGCGCTCATCAACACCTCCAATAACACCCGTTGGGGCGCCACCGTCGGGGCCGGCATCGAGGTCGGTTTCGCCCCGAATTGGTCGGTCGGCGTGGAATACGATCATATCTTCCTCGACCGTGAGACCTTTGGATTTGCAGCTGCGCCGGGCGGCCTTGCAACACAGAACAGCATCCGTCAGGACGTCGACATGGTAACGGCCAGGATCAACTACCGCTTCGGCGGGCCGATGCTCTCCGCATACTGATAGATGCATCTCCAACGCACGGGCGGCGGCCTGTGCGTTGGAGCAACCTGTTCATTCCATCATGCTGGGAATGTCTCGGCATCGACGGCGTGTCCGACCGACATTTGAGTGAGCAGCCGGCACGCGGGCAATCCTCGGCGATCCGGACGCTTTTGCCACGCGTATACGCAAGTCGGTATTGTATCCGATGAGCGCCGGAGTCTGCATGTGATGTCTGATGCGAGAGTTAAACCTCTCAATGATGAGCCCGAGCGCTCAGGTCAGTACGTGCTGTACTGGATGCAGCAGTCCCAACGCGAGAGCAGCAATCCCGCCCTTGAGATCGCAATAGCGGAAGCCAATCGGCTTGGCCTCCCGGTTCTCGTGGGTTTCGGTCTCACCGCGAGCTACCCCGATGCCAACGCTCGGCATTACACCTTCATGCTCGAAGGGCTAAAAGACGTCCGAGACGCCTTAACCAAGCGCAACATCGGCTTCGAAGTACACCTTGGGTCGCCCGATGAAATAGCACTGAAGCTCGCACGCCACGCTGCGATGGTTGTCTGCGATCGCGGCTATTTGCGTCATCAGAAAGAGTGGCGCAGCAACGTTGCAAAGCTAGCCGGCAGGCGCGTCATTCAAGTCGAAGGCGATGTTTTGGTGCCGGTCGATCTTGTGTCCGGCAAGGCTGAGATTGCTGCACGAACGATCAGGCCGAAGATACTAAAACTGCGCGAAGATTTTCTGGTGCCGCTGGAAAGAGTCACGCCGAAGGTTGCTGCGTTGCCCGTCAGCTTGCAATCCATCGACATTGTCGACATTCCGGCGCTGATCAGCAAGCTCAACGCAGATCGTAACATCGGCCCGACCCGCCGCTTCAAAGGCGGTACCGAGCGGGCAAAACGCCGCCTTGCTGCTTTTGTCGGCGAAACTCTTCAAAATTATGCCGAGGGCCGCCGAGAGCCGGCCAACGAGCAGGTGTCCTTTCTTTCAGCTTATCTTCACTTTGGACAGATCTCACCGCTCGAAATTGCTCTCGCCGTTCAAGAAGCAGATGCGCCTGTTAATGATCGCAAGTCTTACCTGGATGAATTGATAATTCGCCGCGAGTTGGCAATGAATTTCGTGGAACATCAAGCTGATTATGATTCCTACTCGTGCCTACCGCAATGGGCGAAAGACACCTTGCATCTGCATCGCACGGATCATCGTCCCCACACCTACAGCGATGAGCAGCTGGCGCGAGCCGAAACGCATGATCCATATTGGAACGCGGCCATGAAGGAGATGCGATATACGGGTTATATGCACAATCATATGCGAATGTACTGGGGCAAGAAGATCCTTGAATGGTCGTCCGATCCCGAACAAGCCTTTCGAACAGCACTGACCCTGAACAATCGCTATTTTCTGTGCGGTCGCGACGCAAATTCGTACGCAAACATTGCCTGGTGTTTCGGACTGCACGATCGTCCGTGGCCGGAGCGGCCAATATTCGGGAAGGTGCGTTCAATGACCGCGTCGGGTCTGGAAAGGAAGGTCGATATTGACGCCTACGTGCGCAGGGTCGATGTGATAGCAAATGTGGAAGAGACCGATCTGTGAGTGAGGTCGATCTTTGTAAGCTTGCTCGTCGTCGTGGATTTCGGCGATCACGAAACTGTCTGTGGAAGTTTCTGCGACGACCGCGATGCCCCCGGTCAATGCTCTTACGTGAATCGATTTGGGATGTAGAAGGCGCTTTCAATGCCGAAGAAGATGCGTAAGCGCTCTTTTGGACGAAGAACGATCTCAAGACCTTCAAGACTGGCCAAACCTGTTTGCCGCTTCCCGAGTTGAGGATCACGCCCCACACGCGCTTGCAGACGACGGTAGAAGTCTTTCAGTGGTCGCAATCACCTACCATGTTGCTAGCCGTTTAGTTACATGGCCAAGGCGGCGCATGACAGCGGCCGGTTTCACGTGACCCAACCGTCGCCACATTTGTCCTACTCGCGGGGGCGGCCGCCTAGTGGGCGCGCAGAATCCGCATGAAGCACATCAATCCGATATAACTCTTCTTTCTCGTGATTATCGGGCCCGCAATTCTGCTACTCTTCCTGGCCTTCGGACTGGTCAGCCGCTGGTGCTATGCCGCTACCCGACATCCACTACCGGGCGCCATCGCCAACGCTGCGGTGTTTGCGTGGGCCATCTCGGTGACCTTTCCAATGATCGCACGATGAACGGAGGCAACGCCGATGTCGCGACCGATAGCAACCCAACCGCTCGCGGGCCGGGAATCCGTCTGGGACTACCCCCGGCCGCCGCGGCTGGAAATATGCACAGCGCGCTTGCGGGTCATCTTCGGCGGACAGACCATCGCCGATACGACCGCCGGTTATCGCGTGCTGGAAACCAGCCATCCTCCAGTCTATTACATTTCTCCCGACGACGTCTCCCATGCCTGTCGAGGATCCGCACTGCGCGGTTCTTTCTGCGAATTCAAGGGCGCCGCGGAATATTGGTCACTCCACATAGGCGACCGGAGTGCGGATAACGCCGCATGGAGCTATCCAAATCCCACACCGGCCTACGCACCGATCGCCGGCTATCTGGCGTTCTATGCCTCGCGGGTCGACGAGTGTTGGGTGGACGACGAACGCGTTCGGCCGCAGCCAGGCGACTTTTACGGCGGCTGGATCACATCCCGCGTCGTAGGTCCTTTCAAGGGTGGAGCCGGCACGCTCGGCTGGTGAACCGGTGCGACGCCGCCCGAAGCACGTCGCTCAATCGCCGCCGTGACGATTCGACATCGGCGAAGCGTCACCGCGCCGGAGCAGAGTCGCTCGGCCCATCTCCTAACGCGCGCAGAGCTGCGAGCCCTTCCCGATAGGAGGGATAATTCAAGGTGATGCCAAGCTCTCGGTGAATGAGCACATTTCGGACGCGCTTGTTTTCGCTATAGAAGCTGTGCGCCATCGGCGACAAATCGGCGAACTCGATCGGGATTTCAGGCGGAGGCTCCCGTCCGCAAAGCTTTGCAGCGAACTCAACGACGTCCTGCGGCGATGCCGGCTCGTCGTCGGTGACATTGTAAATGGCGCGCGGCCGCGGTTTCCCCAGAGAAGCTTCGACGACGGCGGCGATATCGGCGACATGAATCCGGTTGAACACCTGACCGGGCTTGACAATGCGGTGTGCCGTGCCTTCCTTCAGCTGCATAAGCTGGTTTCTGCCGGGACCATAGATCCCGGCAAGGCGGAAGATATGTGCGCCCAAGGCCAGCCAGCCGTCCTCGGCAACGCTGCGAAACTGTGAGCGGCCTCTCGCAGGCATCGTCGGCGTTCGCTCGTCGATCCAATTGCCGGCATGATCGCCATAGACGCCGATCGTCGACAAATAGCCGAGCCAGCGCAGTTTTGGGGCGCCAGCTATGTTATTCGAAAAGGACGCAAGAAGCGGATCGCCGCGCTCGCTCGGCGGTATCGAGGACAGAATGGCGTCGCATGACCTGATATCTTCAGCAATTTCATTATCAGCATGCTCAGGGGAGAAGATCCGCACGGTGAGGCCCCTTCGCGCCAATACGCTGGCCTTCGCACGCGTCCTGACGGTCGCCGTCACTTCGGCTCCCGAGCGCTGCAGGCGCTCCGAAATATACAGGGCCGAGTATCCCAATCCAAAAATAAGCACCTTCATCGGCAGATCATAGATGATTGCGGAGTGCCAGGCCATGCGCGCCGAATGACGCCGGTGCACGCGTGAGACGGTCGTTTCATCGGTCTCGGTCGCGCCAACTTGTGGTAATTGGCGTTAGACGCGATCTGTTCCGGCTCACACATGCGGGCTGGACCTTAACACATTTCGGATCGGTCGTCAGCAGCCCGGAGCTTTCGTTTTCGCCAAGTCATCTTGCGCCCGTGGCTCGCTCCGTTCGTCCACATCGCGCGAAGTAGATCAAGATTGCACTGCCAGTGCCCTCATCTTTGCAATTTCAGTCGTCAACCGAGCGCGCTGGCGCCTAAGGATATCCGAAGCGCCGGCGTCGGCTGACTCCGCGATGGCCTCGTCGTAGAGCTTGAGAATGTCTTCCTCGCCGCTTACGAAAGCCGGCAGCGCCTTCTTGCCGATGCCAGTGAAGGCCGCCCGTACGGCAACGACCGTCTCATGGACCGTCATCATGAAGGAGCCGTCGTCGTCCGGCGTTTCGCCGGCGGTGACCAGCGCTCCATGCAGCTGCTCGTGATCGGTTCGGCGAATTGCGATCATTTCCTTGCAGACGGATGCGATCTGCGCGTCTTCGGTCTCCTTTGCCGCGAGTTCGTACGCACCCCGGGTGTCGACGAGCGCGGTGTGAAGCTTCTTCAAATGGTCGGCCGCCATGTTTCCTCCTTGCCTCAGTCGCGCTGCATCGCGCCGTTGGGATTGCGCAGTAAAGCCCGACGCGCCTACAAGTTCCTGGTCATTTGGTCGGCTACTCATTTTCTCAGCTGGAGGATGGTGGGATTTGTCTCACGGGCGGGCAGTCGTTTTCAGGCATATCCGTGGCTGGCCTTGAAGGTTTGCAGCGACCCAGCCGCGGCCGAGCATGCTGGCGCGCCAGAGCCGGCCTGCTGCGACGAAGGTGGATGTCACCCGAAGGTAGCGAGACCTACCAGCCTCCGCAAACGCTGCTCCAACCCTCGACTCAATTAGGGTTCGGGTTTTGGAGTTATCCGAAATGGCGGAGAGGAAGTGCGCGATCGCTCGAAGATTTCCTAGGTACGACGACCAGGCCCGCGTTCTGCGCATTTGTGTTGCAGGCGGTCTTTCGCGCGGACATCGTCGCGTCGGCAGGTCAAAAGTGTGCCGTCTTTCAAGTCCGTCGAAATCTCGGAGTTCTGGCCCGCGAAAGTGTTAGCGTTCGCCGATGAACGTATTATGCACCGCGTTGTTAGGCCTGGAGGGCCGGTGAGGCCCCAGGACGAAGGGAAACGAATGGCGAGTTTCGACAAGGTGTCCGGCCTGCTTTTTTGCATGATCTTGCTCTATTCGCCGGCGCCGAGGGCCGCCGAACCTGTCGTCGCCCTCGCACCGCCAGGCGAGCAGGCCGCCATGTTTCCTGCGCCCGATCGGCCTGTTGCGTCGATCGTCAGCCCGTTGTGGTCTTCCGAGGACAGCCGGCGTTCCGCAGGCGAGACCGGACAGGTGTTCCGTCTGATAAACATCAGGCCGGGCATGCGCGTCGCCGATGTCGGGGCCGGCAGCGGCTACTACACGATGGCGCTCGCGCGCGCGGTTGGACCGAAAGGCGAGGTGCTGGCGCAGGACGTTGTGCCGGAATATCTGGCCTCATTGCGAAAGCGGGTCCAAAAGGCGGGGCTTGCCAACGTCAGGGTGGGGCTCGGCGAGATGCACGATCCGCGCTTGCCGAAGGAATCGCTCGACGCGGCTATCCTGGTTCACATGTACCACGAGATCGCCCAGCCCTACGGGCTGCTGTACAATCTTGCGTCGGCGATGCGACCGGGTTCGCGCGTCGGGATCGTCGACCTAAACCGCGCCACCGAGAACCATGGAACGCCACCTGAAGTGCTGCGATGCGAACTGGCGGCTGTGGGCTACCGCGAGATCAGTTTCCATCGCCTTCGAGGCGATGCCGGCTACCTGGCGATATTCGACCCGCCGGTGGAGCCGCCGCTTCCGTCAGCGATCGTCCCATGCCGATCGATGCGCTGAACTCCCGCGTCGATGTGCGGTTCGGGATGACCGGGCAGTCGGAACAGGGAATCGTCCAGGACAGTTCGCCATAAGCCGGCGGCAGGACACGATGATGAGGCAAGCCGTGTTGCCCCTCAACCCCGGCTCACCGAAGGCCGCGTCGCCGTGGTCCGGTGGGTGTGGCCACCCTCTCTGACCTGAGTATAGCTTGAACAGCCATAGGCAGCGACTTCTTCCAAGCGAACCGCGCCTGCCGTCTCGAATCCGTTTCAACTGCCATGGTTGAACCGGGCGGTGCGGCGGTCGCAAACAAAGCTGACACAGCAAATAGCTTGCATTCAAGGCTCACCCGTTGCCAACAGGATCGGACAGCACTCCCACTTCGCTGCAAACGACCTAACGTGCGAGCGCTCGACGCTAATCCGTTTACTAGTGGACAGAAGGCAGCCGTCAATGGCGCTACGCTTTCGCAATGGTGAACGAATCAGCCGATCGCGTGCAGGCCGACATCGACCTCGTTCTGAAAGAGACCTTCGACGAGTGGCCCGGCGGGGATCCGGACGTCCGCCGTGCTTACGTCGCGGCTTCCTTGGCGAGGACTGCGCTAAAGGGTGACCCCACCTTGAACGAGTTCCGGCATGCAGCGCGCAATGCCGTGTCAGAGTTGATAGCGCTCGAATATCTCCGCCACCGGTAGCGAGCGCTACGCGCTTCGGAGGCATAGATACCCGAAGCCGTTGAGGTAAGGGTGTGCTTGGTCGTGTTTAATCAGCTCGGCGGCGGCGACAACGTTGGCCGGGGTGATGCGGACGCCATCTCCGCCGGCCTCTCGCAGCTCCGCGACCAAGACTTCCTTGAACTTGAGCGTGGCAAACTCGTCTTCCGTCATTGCCATCTCACCTCGAATGTGGCGAGCGTTAACGCGCTGAAGAGTTCCCCGGTTTCGCGGCCGGGCCGGATAGCCCAACACGCAGCTTGCCATCGCGGCCGGGCACGACCTCTGCCACGCGATCGACCATGAGCTTCGCGACAGCCGCGACGTTGTCGGGGCTGACTGCTACCCCGTCGTCCGTCAAAGCAAGTAGATCCAGCAATTCTCCCGGCGTGACTGGCATGCAAACGCTCCATGAAGCGAGTTCCACCAATTACATATACGAACGGCCTGGAGTTTCGGTTCACTCCTGACCTTGTTTGCTTCGGAAATCTTCGACCTCTTCCGGCTCCTTCTCGTCGAGCGTCTTTAGGTCAGTACGCGCCTCACCGCTGGCCCGCAGCAGTTCATCAAGCTTGGCCTGGGTTGCCTGCATGTCCCGGTGCTCGGACCGCTGGATAAAAAGCGTCATGATTAGTGTCAGGACCGTCAGAACGCCATGCCAGTCGAAGGTCCTGTGATCGAACAACAGCCATAAGGCCACGAAGGCGGCGACGAGCGCAAATGATATAGGCCGCGCGAGCAACGCTCCGGCGTCAGTAAGAAGGTGAGATGATTTATTCATTTTT
>JBEVLH010000118.1:0-3443 GCA_040509255.1 Hyphomicrobium sp.
GACGATTTGATTTTTGATCCGGAGCTTTCCAAATGACTAGATAATTCTTGCGAAGGATGGCGACTGCGCGTGCCTGTTCGAATTTTTGAAGCGAACGCGCGAAAGCGACGTCCGCCTCGCCTCGCGTAAGGGCGCGCCTCACAGCGGCTTCGTCATCTGCCAAGATGAGCACAAGCTGTATTGGAAACTTCTGTTCCTTAAAGGTCGCGGCCATCTTTTCCGCAATGCGGATGTGAGATGCCTCCATTCGATCAACAACAATGCGTATCGTCGTCGGATGCAGAGCAACGTAGCAAGCAGCCGCGACCGCGGATAGAATCACGAGCCCGCTTGCTATCAGGAAATTGCGGAACCTGGCGCTCGCCCGGCGACGGATCCGGGCGCTCTCTCGTGTCGAAGACTGCGGCATTGTTTGAGAAGTGCGCCGGCATTTTGAAGGAGAATACACAATGAACATGTTGAAGCGCCGGCCGTTCCAACACGCCGAGCCGGCAAATAACCCACTCAATGAGGCTTACGCGCCTGCCCCCGCTCCCCTCTCGAGCTAGGCGTCTGTTGCGCGAAACTGTTTGGTTTGAGCAAGCATCGAAGACATGACATGCGTTCAAAAGTGAAACGAACCTTCGTGCAAGGTCCTGTTCGTTTTTTTTCACTATGGCCGTTCGAGGCACTTTTCACCCTGGTGCACGTGGCTTGATAGGGAACCTCAAGAGCTAAGCCATAAAGAAAGGTGAAGGCTGCCCAGGCGATGGCCCCTTCTACGGCGCGCCCCTCGGCCTGCCGCCGCGCTCCGCCCTGCCCTGCCATCGGAACGTGCGGGGCAGAAGAGCCGCCGACTGTGGCGTTTGACCAGATCGCTGTTCGGCTGGCGCTCCCGTCATCGCTCGGCTGGCGATACGGTCGAAAATGCGCAACGAAGGCCACGGCGACCGCCGCCTCGAACGCTGAAGCTTTGTGGCGCGCTATTATTTGCTACCTCATGCGAGGATCAGTTAGCCCTGGCCTGACCCATCCGGGGTTCAGAGGAGCGCCTTTAACGTTGCTTTACTTCGGCGCTAAGGATTAAGGAGCCCGGCATCCGCAAGTCCGGATACTACCACTAGTGAGACGTTCAGGGCGCGCTGTAATCTCCATGGCGATCAGCAGCTTTATTTAAAAACGGGTATGACCGATCGGTGAACGCTGCCGGCGTTACGCAGTGAGTAGTGCTCGCCTCGCGCGGAAGTTTCCGCGTTGCCGGAGCCGGACCGATCATGGTTCTTTACCAGGCGATTTGGTCTGTGCTCGAGAAGGCGAGGCAGGTCCCGTGAGCTGATAAGCATCGCTACCGTTGTGCGCCGTGACGGATTGGACTGCGAGATCCGCAATCGTAGGGTCGAGCTCGAGGCCGCCGCGGGTATTCAAGAAATATTTCGTATATTGCTTGTCGATCCAATGTCCCGATCCGATGCCGAACGATCAGGATGACTGACGACCCCTGTGGCTTCAAGGCACAATTTGACGGCTTCGCTCATGCTCGTGGCAATAAGATCGGCTTTTGTCCCGTCTCGCAACGACTCTGACGCAGGAGCGCCGTCTTTCACCCAGCAAACTTGAATGATCATTGCGTGGGGTAGTTTTCGCCTCAGGCGCCGTGCGGCGTAACGCATGTGTGCCGGGGCCTCGGCGTCAAGGTAAACGAGGTAGACTGCTGCAACGCCGGTAATATCAAGCCGGAAAATGTTCGTCGTGGATAGCGCTTCTGCTCCCTCGACGCGTGCAGCCAGACCGTGAGCAGTGGAGAGCTGCGCCAGCATGATGGCCGCGGCTTCGTCCAAAAGACTGCGTCCGGCGATGCACAAAACGGGATGCTCGGCTTGCCATTGGGATGGAAGCGCTTCTTTGCCAAGGACTGGCAAATCATCCTCCGCGCTGTCGCTAACGCTCTCGACTGCCGAAGATGCTTCAGCATCGGTGGTCAGTTCGCCGCTTGGCGCCCGCCGGTCGTCCTGATCGGACAGATCGCTCACAAGTTCCTTTACCGAGTCGCGAATCCTTGCGAGCCGCTCCTGGTCGAGCACGCCGCGTTTTGAATCAGCTTGCGCCAAATGCAAGCCTTTCAAAGCGACTTCATCATAGTAGGAAGCAAGCGAGCGCTCTTTCAGAAACTCTTCCGCTTTTCCAGCTGCTTCCGCCGGATCGCCAGCCAACATGCGCTGGTAAAAAATTTCGGGAGGAGAAAGCGCAGGTCGGTCGCCGAACATGACGTCAAGGAATGCCAGGCGTTCGACATGTCGCCCGAGGACTACGAGGCATACAGTAAGCGGCGTCGCGAGAACAAGGCCAATCGGTCCCCATAGCGCAGTCCAGAAGGTTGCCGCAGCTACTACCGCGACGGGCGAAAGTCCCGTGCTGCGTCCGTAAACCATCGGTTCGATTACGTGGCCAACGACGGGCTCCACGATAAGGAACAGCGCGAGTGTCCAGATTAACATCGTCCAGCCAGGATCAACGGCGAGAGCCAGCGTAAGCGGGAATGCTGCAGCGATCACGGCGCCGATGTAAGGAACGAAGCGCAAGGCAGCGGCCAGGATACCCCAAAGGATTGCACTTGGAATTCCGATGAACCAAAGGCCTATCCCGATCACAAGGCCAAATGCGCCGTTTACAATGATTTGCGTCAGAAACAGCCTGCTCAACCGCCTTCCGGCGTCATCGAGAGCCGCCGTGGTCCGCTGGAGATCCGACGAGCCCGCGAGCCGGATGAGACGATTACGAAGATCTTCGCGTTGCAGAAGGATAAACACGACAAAAATAACGATTATGCCTGTCGTCGCGAGCGGATGTATCAGCGGTGAGATCAAGGCTCGTAGGCTTTCGAGCGCGCCAGGGTCGGGCTGGCGCACTTCAACGGGCACCGGCGTAGCTGGCGCGGCAGAGTTAGAGCTGAGTGTTGCACCCGGCGGACGTGCAGACGCATCCTTGGGCTTATCGAGTTCTTTGCTGAGGTCCTTGAGCATATCGGACGCTCGTTCCAGCGTACCCCTGCCGGCCTTCGTATCTCGAAACAACTGAATCTTGTCGTTGATTGTCGTTTGATAGCTGGGCAGATCCCCTGCAAGCCGCGTCAGTTGAGTGGCTAGAAGACTCCCAACCGCGAAGATTAGAGAGAAAGCGATTATCACCAAGCTTACGACTGCCAATCCGCGGGGGACACGCACGCGTTCCAGCAATCCGACCAGCGGCCCGAGTACAAAACTGAGAAGGATAGCAAGCGCGACAGGCACAAAAATATCCCGGCCGAAATAAAGCATCGAGACTATGATGACGGCGAGGATTGCAGTTGCGACAGCGCTGACGAGCGAGAATACTTCCGTGGAAGTGCGTGCGCCGAATGGCTGCCTTTGTCCTGTCGCCAGATGACTATCCATGTGAAAACTCGCGAAGCCCGTAAGACAAATGGG
>JBEVLH010000119.1:0-3389 GCA_040509255.1 Hyphomicrobium sp.
CGATCTGTCGCAGTCGCTGGAACGCGTCCATCACGCCGGGCGTATCGCCGAGGAACATGCTTTCCGTGATCTCAAGGGTCAGCCAGGCCGGGTCGGCGCTGGTTGCACGCAGAACACGCTCCAGCATATCGGCCATGTCATGCCGCAGGAACTCTCCAGCTGACACATTCACCGCGAAACGCAGTGGCTTGTCGCGCTGCGCGTTTATCTGCCGGGCGAATGCCGCACCGGTCGTCAGGCTTTTCTCGGTCAGATCGAGCAGCAGACCCGACCGCTCCGCGGTCTCGATGAAATTGCAGGGAAGCTGGGTGCCGAACAGCGGATGGTTCCAGCGGATCAATGCTTCAGCGCCCACCCACTGACCTGTGAGGAGGTCCACTTGAGGCTGAAAGTGATAGACGAATTCATCATTCGCAACCGCGACCTTCAATTCGCGCGTCATTCGTAAACGGCGGCGCGCCTGCTCATCGTCCTCGTCCCGAAACCGGCGCGGACCAGCTAGCGGGTCGGACTTGGCTGCCCAAAGTGCGGTGCCGGCGTTCCTTATCAGCGAAATGGTGCTGCTTACAGGCTTGCCAATCGCATAGCCGATTGCAAACCGTAGGGAGACCCTGGCGCCCGCCACCGCAAACTCTGCAGCAAGCGAGGCGGATACCGACGCAACGGTTGCGTCTACGTCCATTTCATCCGGAAGCTCGAACGCTAAAGCAAACTCGTTCGCGCCCATCCGGGACACAAGCGAAGCGCCCACCTCCCTTAGCCGTCGTCCGGCCTCACAAAGAAGGGCATCCCCGACTTCGAAACCGTATCCGGTGTTGAGGTCGTGAAAGTCGATTATATCCAGTTTCACAACGAGAACTGTCAAATCTGAATGCGGCGAAAAACGTTCCTCGGCTGCAACGAGAAAGGACTGACGGTTCAGGCATCCTGTGGTGCCGTCCAGGTTGGCGAGACGATCCAGAGCGCTGTGGGCTTGGCGGATTTCCGAGACGTCGCGCACTATACCGACGTAGAAAAGCTCCTTTCCCACTTGGACAGGCCTTAGACTGAGACTGTTCCAGAACGGCGTTCCGTCCTTGCGATAGTTGCGCAGCGTCGCATCGACGGGCTCCGCAGCCTCGATCCCTTTGCGAATACGAGCAATCTCCTGCTGGTCGCGCTCGTTGCCCTGAAGGTAGCGGCAATCCTTTCCGATGACCTCGTTGCGAGGGTAGCCTGTTAAACGCTCGAAGGCTTTGTTCACGTAGAATAGCGGAGTATTTGCGCCTGAACGCCGGCCGATCGCGATCCCTTCCGTTGATTCCTCGACTAGTGTCGGAAGGATTTTAAGGATCGCGTCAGAGCTAGGATGTGTGTCGTCGCTCATCACGGACACGCGCGTTAAAAGGTCCGATAGCGTATTTTCGAATTCTTCCATGACGGGAGCATGGATGCCGAACACCAGACGGATCAACCCGCAGATTAGGCAGTCTTGAGACAATCATCCGCCGTTTTCGGACAAACTGCCTCTTGCTCCGTCGCCGGACTACGGAAGCGATCACGGTAGTCGGATGGCGCCACGCCAACATGCGAAATAAAGGCACGCCGCATTGCACGTGCCGATCCAAAGCCACTTCTCTCGGCGATCGATGCGATCGACAGCCGGCTCCCCTCCAAGAGAAAGCGGGCCACATCGATCCGCGTTAGATCGACGTAGTCCGATGGCGATATGCCAACTTCTTGAGAAAAAACACGGTTGAAGTTCCGCGCGCTCATCGCCGCGATTTTTGCCAGCGCTGTGACCGAAAGGTCTTCCGCTGGGTGATTCAGGACATATTGCTGGACAACATGTAGACGGCTACGGTCCACCGCCTGCGCCGCCAAATGCACGCTGAACTGAGATTGATCACCGGGTCGCTTCAGGAACACGACGAGCCGGCGGGCAACGTAGAGTGCCACCTCGCGGCCAGAATCCTCCTCGACGAGGGAGAGGCCAAGATCGATGGCCGCGCTCGATCCGGCCGAGGTGATCATTCTGCCGTCGCGCAGAAAGACCCGGTCGCCTTCCACACGCGCTTCAGGGAAGCGCTGGGCAAGGAGAGCGGCAAACTGCCAGTGCGTAGTGACACGGCGGCCTTTGAGCAGGCCAGCCTCGCCGAGTATAAATGCTCCTGTGCATACGGAGCCGTAACGCCGCGCTTGCGAGGTCATGGCGATCAGCCAGTCGACGACCTGCCTGCTCAAGCCATGCGGAACTCCGACGCTCCCGGCCACAAGTATGGTGTCCGGATGACCGGGGTATTTATCGAAAGCGCAATCGGGCATCACCCTGAGCCCTGATGCGCAGCGGATCGTGCGATCGCCTTCCGCCACGGTCGTGACCTCGTAGAGTGGTGTGTCCACGCGAGTGTTCGCCTCCGCGAACACGTCCATGAGCCCGGCTAGTTCCAGGGAATGCACGTCCGCTGGCACGAAGATAACGATCCGCATCGGAATTCCATCGCCTCCAGGTTCGAATTCAGTCCGCATATGTCTGCAAGAAGGGATGCGCAGAGGACTGCCTAACATGCATTTGCAAAGGCGGGCTGGGCCTTCTACAGCGCTTACGGTGGCCACCCCATGGGTCGGATTTCGGATTACGTCGTTGAGGTCGTCGAACGCTACATGCGCGTTCTGGACGTGTACATAATCAGGCTTGATCTCGGCGCGCTTCGCCGACCTCAACCCAGCTCAGGTCTATGTGGCCCGGCTGTGGCGAGTATAGAGCGATATCACAGGAAGTTATCACCACTCACCTTCCGACGTTAGTCGATCGGCTTACCACTGCGGCCTTGGTGCGGCCGCCGGCCTAACCCCGGTAGGATCGGCTTGGTCCGGTTCGCGACTGGACCTCTCGAATGAATTCCTGTGGGCGCGTGAAAAAACTGTTCTCGACCAGGACGCCACCGATGATCACCATCGGATGTGTACGAAGAATATCAATGGCATGCGGCACGGTCAGCAGATTGGCATCGAAGGTGCAGATCACCGGATCGTCGTAATTTGGCAGCACGCCATTGAGGCGCATTTCGTATTCAACCCATTCGTTGCTGCTTTTCCAGTCGTCTACGGCAGCTTCGGCGTGTGCGATCATCCGCGTCAATGGGAAGCCGAGCTCAGCGCCGGCCTTCAAGGCGTCCTGGATGAGGACGAGCATGGCGTCTTTGTTGAAGCGCCCGGTTCTGAGATAGGTGTCCTCCGGAACAGCGACTTCGAGTTGGCGGCTTTTCAGGGCCCTCTCGACGTCGATCCCGGCGTTGCGCAACCGCTGAAAGTGATCCTCCTTATGATGATCAGGTAGGACGTGATAAGCTCGCTGGCCACAATTGATACCGTCACAGACGAACGGAAGCAAAGTGTCGTATTCTTCC
>JBEVLH010000120.1:0-6446 GCA_040509255.1 Hyphomicrobium sp.
AGGCTGCCGTCGTTCGAAGCGATTTCCAACACGCGTGCGCCGGGGCGGCTGGCGCGACGCAGCGTATCGGAAAACCATTCGAAATACGCTTTCAGCGTGCCGCTCGTGCCGCTGGCGTAAAGGTAATGCTGAAAGAGCTTGGCCGGATCGACGAAGTATGTGAGCTGGCCGTGCGTGCATGACGGACAGGTTGCGAAGCCGAGCGGAAACGATTCATGCGCCTCCCCCGGCGCGGCGAGAAGAAGGTTCGCCGGCGGCTGGACGTCGAGATCCAGCAGCGGCGCAACGATGCTGCCGCAGACGATGCAGGTGCGTTGGTGCTCGATGTTGTCGCTCATGATGCCGCTTGCAGCTCGGGTCGAAATTCGGCGCGAAAGCGTTCGCACCGTTCGGCGATGCTCAGCGCTGGCGGCGCGCCGCACAGCGACTGAATTTTCGCACAATTCATCTGGAAGGTGTACGTCACCGCGCTGCCATGATCGACTACCGGAACGCCGTAAAAATCAGCAATCGCATCAGCAAGAGCACCGATACTGGTGTTGAAAGACCCTGTGTTCAGGATGGGCGGCAGATCGTCGGCGAGTTCGACGAGGCGCAGAAGGTAAAATGCAAGATCATCCAGAAACAGGATGTTGCGAAATGAATTGCGATTGCGGACCTGGACGAAGCCATCGCGCATCGCCGCGATGTTCATGGCGTTGAAGATCAATTCGCCACGCAGGAAAGGACTAGTCCCACAGACGGTTCCAAGGCGCACCCCGGTGATGGCGTTCGCGAAGCAGCGCGCGAGCGCGTCGATCGAGATCTTCGAGCAGTCATAAGGGTTGACCGGATCGAGCCGGGTCTCGGACTCGTCGAGCGAAGCCGGTGGCGTGCCGTCCTCCGACGCCATCACCGAATAGACGCTGGCGGTGCTGGCGTAAATCAGACGGGTGTTCAGCGGCTTTCGGCGGGCGAAGTGAAGAAGGTCGAGGCAGTTGTTGGCGAGAGCGCCGTCGGGGTCGCGCAGCGACATCGGCACGCTCGAATGGCCCGCGAACCACAGGATGACGTCGAAATCGGCGAGGTCGGCGATCGTCAGTTCCTGGTAGCGGCAGCGCATAGCATTGCGAACGCCGACAAGGCGTTCAACATTCTGATCGCAGACAGAAACATCGAGACCCGAGCGCGTCAGGATCGGCAACAGGTAGGCGCCGACGTAGCCATGTCCGACAAGTAGTAGCTTCAAGGCCCACCTCCGGCTACGCGCACCGCAGGTCAATGTGTTTCAGCTTCGGCTTGCGTGTGGCTGGAGGTATTGACGCGGACGTCAGACGGCCTGTTTGCGCCGGGGCGGAACCTCACCGATCGGGGAGCAATCGCCACCGATGCCGCACGGAACATCGCGGCCGACCTCGAACTGCAACGTCGTGTGACGAATTTCGAAATCGTGGTGCAGCATCTCGGTCGTCGTTCTGATGAAGGCGTCGCCGGGGTGGCCATCGGGCATGACGAGATGGCAGGTCAGCGCTGTTTCGGTGGTGCTCATCGGCCAGATATGGAGATCGTGGATGCTGGCGACGCCGGGCAACGCAGCGAGGCGGGCCCGTACTTGCTCGGCGTCGATGTTCAAAGGTACGCCGTGCATTGCGAGGCGGACAGAATCTCCAAGCAGCCCCCACGTGCCCCAGACGATGACACCGGCAACGACGAGGCTAACAAGCGGATCGAGCCAGTTCCATCCCGTCAGCAAAACGGCAATGCCGACAAGGACGACGGCGAATGAGACGCCGGCGTCGGCGAGCATATGAAGGTAAGCGCCGCGAATATTCACGTCGCGTTCGCGCCCGGACATGAAAAGCCACGCAGTAAAACCATTGATCAAGATGCCGATGGTAGCAACGATGATCATCGTGCTGCCGACCACCGGCGCCGGCTCGATCAAACGCTGGATGGCTTCGAGCACGATAGCGCCGACGGCGACCAACAGCAAAACTGCGTTGGCGAGCGCGGCCAGGATCGTCGACGAGCCGAAACCGTAGGTGAAGTTGAATGTGGCGCGGCGTTTGACGAGAATGCTCGCGCCCCATGCCATCAAAAGCCCGAGGACGTCGCCGAGATTGTGACCCGCATCGGCGACGAGCGCCATCGAGTTGGCAAGAAAGCCGGCGGTCGCTTCGACTATGACGAACGCGACGTTAAGCGCCGTTCCCAGCGCGAACGCGGGACCGAAGTCTTTCGGAACGTGGCTATGGCTGTGACCTAGTCCGCCGTGGTCGTGACCCGCGTGGTCGCGATCCGCATGATTGTGGCCTGCACGATCGTGACCGTTGTGGTCATGGCCATCATGGGACTTGTCGGGAGGGGTCATAGTCCGCTGCTCTTTTGGGACGCTCGGGCAAGGGCGCCCGCCAGTTAAGATGGGGAATTCGCCGACAGGTCGCAAGCAGCGGCCATCTTGGCTTTGTTGCCGCGTCGGCGGCGATCAACCCTTATCGATGCCGCTGATGCGCTCGAGCAGTCGAGGTCGGCGCGGGCCGGATGGGCTACCAGGGGTTTTCGCTGCTTCGCCGGCAGGCAAAGGCGGCGGTCGGGGCGCATCTGCAGCCGCGATCTCGGGCGTGCCGTTGGCCACTGAGCCGTTGCTCGCCTGCCCGCTGCCACCCGCTCCGTTCAGCGCGCGCAGGTAGGAACCCGGCTTCGCCTCGCGTGCGGCGTCCTTGCCGGGCCCTGCGGACTTCTCGACGTCATTGGCCGCGGGGCGGGCGCGCGGCGCGGAAATTCGCTCGGCGAGCGAGGGACGGGCGGCCTCGTTCCCGGGGTCGGCCTCTTCCACTTCCGGAGGTTCGATGCGGCGCAGCTCATCGTGGAAGCGCAGTGCCTGGCGCGACAAGCGTTCCTGCCCCGCGGCGATCTCGGCCCGAAGCTCCGCGATAATACCCCGCTGATGGTCGAGTTCGGCCTGCAGGGTCACGAGATCGGCCTTTTGGGCCATGTCGTGCGCCGGCTTTTCGCTTTCTTCGTAGGCTTGCAGCAAGGCCTTGAGCTTGGCGATCTCAGTGGACTTGCCATCGCTGACGGATTGGAGATCAGCGATGCGATCCTCCAGCGCCATGCGTTCGGCATCCTCGCCGCCAAGGCTCGATTTGAGGCCGTTGAGTTCGGCTTCGGTCTTTGCCAATGCCAACATCAGCCGCTTGATCTCGGCGTTCTGATCGTCGCTCGAAGACACCAGTTTCGCGGCGCCCTGTAGGCGCTCGATCATGGAGGCCTGTTCGCGACTCCTTTCGCGCAAGGCTTCGAGTTCTGTGCGCAAGGCAATATTGGTGTCGGCCGACGGCCCCCTCGCCCCATCCCGATTTCGGACGGCGCGGGTGTCAAGATTGGTTCGAAGCTGGGCGAGTTCCTTCTCGCGCTGCTTGTTGAGCTGGGAGGCTTCCTCGAGTGCCGCGGCCTGCTTGGCCCCGGTTGCGGCTAGAGCCTTGATTTCGCGGTCGCGCGTTGCGAGCAGCTTGCGGGTTTCGGTCAGACGCTGCTCGACTTTCGGAAGACGGTCGAGGATCGCTTGCTCGAGTACGCGCCGGGCATTCTCGTGCTCTTCCACGCTCATCTTCTGGTCGGCAATCGCTTCCGACAGTTCTTGGATCTTGGCGTCGCGCCGGTTGACCTCGACGCGCTGGCGCGCTGCCATCAGAGCCGCGTCTTCAAGCTTGGCTTCAAGACGGTGCGATTCCATCGCGAAATCGGCGCGAAGGCGGTCTTTGTCGGCACGTATTTCGGCTTCCGTCATCGGCAGCGTGCGCTTCAACGCTTCGGCGGTAAAACGCTCCACGCGACGCCGGTAGGACGGTAAAAGGACGACGACAATCAGGGCCGCGATGAGAAAGCCCAGCGTGACGAGCATCGCGGCATAAAGGGTGATCAAGGATTACGCGTCCTGCAATGAAGCTCGCGGCCCCCGCCGCCCGCATACTCAAAACAACTTAGCAGAGAAACTGCTTTTTAGCCTCCCGGCAAGATCGAACCTGTTCGCAGAGGCCTCAAAATGGGTTCCATGTAGGATTCCTCGTATACTTCAAATACCCGACGTTGGCACCGAGCCGAAGCCCAACGCCGGCGCGAATGGGCGCCAGGGTGACATGGCCGGCCTTTTGAAGTTGCACGCTTATGCCGCCCACGAGATAAGCGGTGCCTTCAACGCCCCCGAACCGGTCGAAAATGTCGGAGGGATCACGAAGGTTGTAGACGAGCGTCATGACCTTGGAGCCGTCGCCGCCAAAGTCATAGCCGACGGACGGTCCCTGCCAGTAGACTTTGAAGGTGCCGGCATCCTTGGTGTAGAGGGTGCCCTCGCCGTAAGCCAAGCCGGCGACGAAGGCGCCGCCGGCGTCCTGGCCGAGAATGTAACCATTCGGGCGACCGGCCTTTTGGAATGCCCACTCGATCGCCGATGCCAGACCGCCGCTGACCTTGCCGAAAAAGCTGTTACCGGCCCTGACGATTTCGTCTTCCGTATAGGCTTCGTGGGGCGGTGGTCCACCGGCAGGCGGCGGGCCATCGTAATATCCGCCGCCGTCGCGGCTCGCGCTTGGAGGCGGTGCATAGGGAGCGCCATAGCCGCCCTGATCGCCGTCTCTCGCGCGGCCACCGTTGTATGGCGCGTAATCGCCTCCGGACGCCGGCGGTGGCTCCGGTTGATAGCGGTCGCCAGGAGGAGGCTCACTGTAGGTGTTGCCGCCGCCCTGACCGGAATAGGTGTCGCCGGGGGGCCGGTATGAATCGTCGACGGCGTTGGCGGTCGAGCCGCCGATGATCACACAGGAGAGCAAACTGACAGCCGCAACGCAGCCCGCGTTCCGGAAAGCGGCAATGGTTCTTCGCGAAATTCCCTCGAGGCCGCGACGCATCGGCGAGTTCCCTCTTGCTGTCGTTCGAGTCGGTCGGCGTCCGGCAATCTGCATGATTACACGCAGGCCACCCCATGACCGGGCGCCACTCGAATCCCAGGATACAGATTCGCGAGCTTTCGTCGCTAAAGTATGACCGATTCGCGTTGTCTATGCGCCCGCGGCCGGCAATTCCGCCACCGCTCCGCTCCATAGTGGCCGGCGACCCCAGGCAACGAAATGGGGATTGCGGAAACCGCGGTCGTAATGCCCGTACGTCAGCGGGCTGCCGTCGAGGTTTGTGACCGATCCACCGGCCGCCTCAAGGATCGCCTGTCCGGCCGCGGTATCCCATTCGTATGTTTCGCCAAAGCGGGCGTAAAGATCACCTTCGCCGGCCGCGATCAGGCAGAATTTCATCGACGATCCGACCGGCTTGGCTTCATGCACCCGCAAGAATGCCAGGAGATTTGTGCTCGCTGCGCCTGCGCCGCGGCTGTTGAAAGCGACGAGCCCATCGGGATCGGGCTTGCGCGTCATCAGCCGCTTGAATTTCATTTCGGCGAACGGCACGGCGCTATCAGCAGACAATTTCGCCTCGTAAGCGCCGCCGTCGGCGCGTGTCACGAAGAGACGGTCCAATGGCGGAAGGTAGATCAGGCCAAACGTGGTCTTGCCGTCCTCGACAAAGCCAATGTTGATCGAAAACTCCGGCTTGCCGCGAATGAAAAGGCGCGTACCGTCGAGCGCATCGACCAGGAAGAAGCGTTTGGCATAAGCGCATGCTGCACCCGCCGCGATTTCTTCCTCGGCCACGACGGGCACATCGGGCGCGAGGCTACGCAGCGACGCAAGAATGATGGCTTCCGCCTCGCGATCCGCGACAGTGACGGGCGAGCGATCCGCCTTCTGCTCGAACTTCACGCCGTTGGTAAAATGAGCCATTTCAACACGCCCCGCATCGCGGACGGCCGGAAGGATGGCGGCGATGAGGGCATCGTGGTCGTTGACGTCAATCCGCAACATCAAGGGTTCTCAAAATCCTAATTCGAATCACTTTGCTCGGCTCTCACGCCGCGCCGCCATGCGCTCGACTCGCCGCGGTTCGAACCGTGGCGCGCAAGACTCATGTCTTCCATGAAAATCCGGGCCTACAGGCCCTACCGGCTACAAGGCTTGGCAACCGTTATCCGGCGCATGTATCAGAGCATAGGGCATTGTCGCAAGCGGCCTTGTCGTATTCGCGTCGCGCTGTCGCGCGTGAGCTGCCGCATTCGCCCACCTCTGAGGATCTCAAGAAGGGCTTCTGATGAACCAGCGCGTTCCGCCGACCGATCTCGAACTTGCAGCGCTGATTTCAAGCAAGATCTGCCACGACATCATCAATCCGGTCGGCGCGATCGTCAACGGTCTCGAAATCCTCGACGAGGACGATGATCCGCAGGCGAAAAACTACGCGATGACCGTGATCCGCAACGTGACGGAACAGGCTTCTGCGCGCCTCGAATTCGCGCGCTTTGCCTTCGGCGCGGCTGGGTCGGCCGGCAGCTTGATCGATTTGACGACGGCCGAGAAAATTTC
>JBEVLH010000121.1:0-6661 GCA_040509255.1 Hyphomicrobium sp.
CAAGGTCCGGGTCACGATTGTGAGCCAATAACCTTTGGAGATCTTCGATGCCTCTTGCGAGCCTCCCGCGGATAGCCCTCTTTCTTTTAGCGATTGGTGTTTGTGCGGCCGGTTCGGCGCAATCCGACGAACCCGTCAGGGTGTCGGGATATTTCTGCGGCGCCAAGCATGAGCAAGTTGCTTTCCTGCGAAGGGAAGCAGCAGGGGACGCGGAAGAAATTGCCGCCAACGAAGTGAACAAGGTCGTTGGCAAGCAGACATGCGCATTCTTTCTTCCCGCTCATGCCATCCTAGCTCACGATGAAACCGTCATGAGCGGCGGGGTCGTCTACAAGGTGCAGAGCTTCATTTTTCTTCCCGAGAAGGTCGAGCGCTGGACGGGATCGTATTTCGGATCGATGCAAACGACCCGCTCATTCAGCGAACTCTGATGTCGCCGTACGGAAAGGGTTCGGCTAAAGATCTCGCTTTTGGGAATCCTCAGGTAACCTACCCTCCGGCAAACAGGGCTTGGCGGAGGCTTTGCATTTGAACGTGCCTAAAGGTCCTGGGTGGCACGTCAGGGATTTGCCTTTGGCGCGGTCCCAGACTTGGTAGCCTTCACCGAGCGAGCCGGCGCGCGATGACCACCATGCCGTCGCCGCGGATCGCGCTTCCGCTTCGGTTTTGCCGGACGCTTCTCCGCTTTCGACAAGCCCGCCGCAGAATGAAATGGCCCAAACGCTTTGTGCCGTGATCGGTATCACCGTCGATGCAGCCAGCAGAACAAAGCTAGCCTCCCGCAGCGCCGATAACGACCATGCGCGGACCTTCGGGGCATTTGATCCGTTTGATCTCGGTGCCGGCTGCCAGATCAAGCACAGAGACGCTCGCGGAAAACCAATTCGCGACATAAGCTTTTCTCCCGTTCGCCAACGCGGCAACGCCCTCCGGAAAGCGACCAACCTTGATCTCCGTTTTGGGGCGATGTGTTTGGGCATCGAAAATCGAAACCGTTCCGCTGTGCTGGTTCGAAACCAGGATCTCGGAATTGTCGGCCGTGATTGCGACGCCATAGGGCATCGGCCGCGTGGCCGACGACGCCACGACCTTCAGGTTTTGCGTATCGACGATCGAAAGCGTCGCAGCCTGGGCGTTCGCCACGACAAGCTTCCCTTCGTCAGGGCTTAGCCCGAGCGCGAACGGCGCATGGCCGACTGGCATCGTAGCCAAGATTTTATGTTCGCGTATGTCGATGACGGAAACGCTATCGGACTCGCGATTGGCAACGTAGAGGCGCGAGCCGTCGCGCGTCGCCGCTAGATGCGCGGGCGAACGGCCGACCGCAATCGTAGTGATTACCGCACCGGTTTTGGCGTCCACCACGGAAATGCGGTTGGCGCTCCAGTCTCCGACGAATAGGCGCCCGGCGCCGTCGGTCGCGATACCGAACGGCTGGCCGCCGATTTTCAGGCTCGGCATGGCGGTACGGTGGACGGGATCGACGACGGCGATCTCGCCGGCGTCGGGCAAGGTCGCAAACGCGAAGTGCGAGGTGGGATCGATCGCAAAGGCGGCAGGCTTGCCGGGGATATTGATCTTGGCGGAGATTTCGTCGGCGTTCGGATCGATGATGGAGAGAACGCCGTCGTCCTGGCTCAACACATAGACATTTTGGCCGGCGGCGGTTGCCGCTTTTATCGGTGCCGACACTAGTATTCCAAGTGCCAGACCTGCCGCGGCTGCCAGCATGGCCTTCATTTCTTCGACTCCAACTTCACTTTTAGACCATCGAGGCCGGCTTTGATGAAATCGCTCGAGCCCTTCACCGCGGCTTCATCGTTCTTGTCTTCAGAGGGCTCGTTGCCGGTGTCAGCGCGATAAAGCCGTGAGATCCACTCGACTTCGCTGCCGCTCGCGACCGGCTTTACTGTGATCTCATCCGAATAGGAACTGACCGGCAGCGCTTTGAAGTCCTCATTTTGAAGGCGATAGTCGATCGTCATGGCCTGGTCGTCCACGGTGTCCAGACTGTCGATAAGGATGCCGCCAGACTTGAGCGTCAAAGTCCGTGTCGTCTCATTTCCCGAACCTTCGACCTTGATATCGGTGACCCACGGGTGCCAGGAACCGATGGTCCCGAAATCCCTAACAACCTTCCAAACGTCAGCCGGTGGCGCTTTGATCGTCACCTTCTCGTCTACCTTCTGCGGCGTTGGACCGTGCGCAGACGCGATGGCCGTGTACCATGCCATGGCAGCAAGAATGACAAGAAGATGTAACCTAGTGGCCATGAGCCAGCGCTCCTTTACGGTCGGACAGGAAACTAAAATTTGTACGGCGGGCTCCGAAGAGGCGAAGCTTCGAAGACCGGCAGAATGTAGAGCGCAAGTAACAGCGCCAGCGCGATAAGCGCCGGGATGTAAGACATGTTGGTGTCCAAGGGCATGAGTCGCGGCTGGGTCGATGACAGCAGGCTTGGCGCTATCGAACTCACGTTTTGAAGTTCGGCGTAGCCGAGGCCCGTGCGTCGGCCGAGATCCTGAAGATGCGCTGTCTTCACCGACGACAGTTGTTCGTCGCCGGTGGCGGGCATCGCGCCGAATGGCGCATTGCGCGGATTATAGCCTTCGCGCGTTTCGGCATCTTTCGGCGGCGCGCCGATGCGATTTTCTTGTGGCACATCGGCTTCACCGTAGACGCCGACCTGACGACCTTCGTCGTCGTATTTCGGGATTGGCGTCTTCTCACTTCCACCGACGCCGACGATCAGGCCATTGACTGCGCCGGGCTTGCCGTCAAACTCGGGGACTCCGCTTAATGGAATGGGCGGAGCTTCATGGCCGTCGGTCATGAAGACGACGTCGGATTTCAAACTCGCTGCGATCTCGATCGCCGAATAGAGGCCCTTGGCGATGTAGCTATCGCCTTCCCACGCCATGCGCCAATCAAGTCCGGAAATCGCCTCCTCGAGAGCGTCGTAATTGCTGCAAATCTCGACAGGATTGAAAAGTAGAAACGAAATGCGCTCGGAGAAGACGCCAAGGCCGAGGCGGGATGGGCAGGGCAAGTCCTGCATCAAATCCTTGAGCGCGGTCTTGGATGCCTCGAGGCGATCCTGCGATCCCCGGGGATTGCCCATGTCGCGCGTGTTCATGCTGCCCGTAATGTCGACGACGGCCAGGACGTCTGCGACGCGCTGCTTGCGAACAAGATGGAAGCCGATGATGGCCGCGACCGTTGCGACAAGCGCCGCGATCAGCAATGCCATCCGTCGATCCCATTCGACGCCGAGCGCTCTCATGGCAGCCCCTTCGGGACGCCTGGTAGATCCGTCCATAGTTTCTTGGGAGCGTCCGGAGAGGTCGTATCCGGATTATCGCCCTGGGGAAGGTCGCGTACCACGCGCATTGCAACATCGACGTTGTAGCGCATATCCCAGTTTTTGGGATCGAGCCGCAAGGCGACGCGATATTCCGACTTCGCGAGATTGATAAGTGCCGCCGCGCTATCGATGTCGCCTCGGTGCACGGCTTCGCCAGCTAAGCGCGTCCTGGCGTTGGCGATATTATAGAGGGCCGCGGCGCGCACGTCGGGCGGTAGCGTGGTTTCCGCGGTGCTCAGCACGGCCTGGGCATCGTCGATATGATCGCGGCGCACCCACTCGTTGATCCGCGCGAGAATTTCTTGCGGATGAGCGCGCTGGACGTTGATCGCCACATCGCGGCGGGAGACGAGTTCGCGGATATTGCGATTGGCGCGTTCGGCGCCGTAGAAGTCGTGGACGGCATAGCTAAACCACACTGCGCTGGCCGCGGTTAGAAGCCAGAGGAGGTTTCTACGTTGGCTGGCAATCACCGACGACAGACGGCTAATGGGCATGGGCACCGCCAATAACTGAGCGGAGCGTGCGCGCACACAATTTGCCGGCGAGCAGAAGCAAAAGGCCGAGCAGCGCGAATGCGTAGGCCCAACGCGATAAATCATATTGCGGGATGCGCTCGACGTAGACGATAGGGGTCTGCTCTAGCTTGCCGATATCGGCGATCGCCGATTTCACGGCATCCGCGTTCTCGGCTTCGTAAGCGTGGTAGGGCACCCGAAGGCTTTCAAAAAATTTATTGAGGTGGCGTTCGGGCAGCGCCTGGGGCGTATCCTCGGACCCCGGCGGGGGAGTCGCGAACATGCTGTTCGAGCCTTCGGTACGCAGATAGAGGAAATAAAGATGCACGGGACGGCGCGCGAATTCGGTACGCAAACTCTCCTGAATGCGCCGCCCGATGACGGCCACCCCGTCCGATACCAGCACGATGGCCCGAGAGCCCGGCAGCACGTCCTCGTCGATCATGCTGAGCGACAGTCCGAGTCCGCGGCCGACGTCGGTAAACGCGAGACCGGGACGGTCGATGGCGTCGATCGCATTGAGTACGATGCTTTTGTGATCGGTGATTGGCACGACGTGAATTGGTGCAGTCGAAAAGGCCGCCACGCCGAAACGGTCATGCTTTCGCTCGAGCACGAAGTCCTTTAGCAGGCGCTTGGCAGCGGATGATTTTGACTCTTCTGCGCCGCTTGGTTGCCGACCGGCGAACGTGTCATTCATGCTGGATGAACGGTCGATCAAGAGAACGATGTGAGCGCCTTGCCCGAAGCGTTCGAAGGTGCGTTCGCGGAGCGCGATGCCCGACAGGCCAAGAATAAGTCCGGCGATGGCGACGACGCCCGCAAGACGCATCGCCCACGTGACCGCCTGCGATAGACGGTCGGCCGGCAACCCGGCGAGTGAGGGATAACCCTCCTGGGCTTGCACCGCGAGGAAGAGCGGAATAAGCATCAGAGGAAGGAGATACAGGCCTAGAGGGTTGGCGAAGATCATGCG
Organism: Hyphomicrobium sp.; assembly: GCA_040509255.1. Taxonomy (GTDB): domain Bacteria; phylum Pseudomonadota; class Alphaproteobacteria; order Rhizobiales; family Hyphomicrobiaceae; genus Hyphomicrobium_B. Next base: position 4,859 of record JBEVLH010000121.1, read on the forward strand.
GCGGCTCTTTCCTCGCGCGCAAGATCTCCCGCTAATTTCTTGACCTTCTCGATGGAGAAGCGTTCCTCGGCCGCCCTCCGATCGTCGGCAAAGAAATAAAGCCGCGAACTTTCGAAAAACGATTTCAGCCTCGGCGCCAGCCCGGCGAAGCGTGGATGTTGTTTGGTGAAAAGTGAGGCATCTTCGGCGAAAAGGCGGTGTCCTGCCGCTTCATCGAATGCCCGGTGAAGAATAAGAAGCGCGTCGCGATAGGACGGATCTCCCCTGCCGTAGGCCAGGAGATCACGGATCTGCCGGTCGGCCAGCGTAAACGGCCGCCCGCCGCGCTTCCCAAACGGCCAGATGGCATAATGCCAGAGCATTAAGATCCCGCTGGCAGCTAGGGCTGCAGCGGAGAGCGCGAGGACCCGTTCCTTCGAGACGACGCCGATCTCATGCGCGGCGACGTCCGGGCGCAAGGTATCGGAGAGCTCACGCGTCTTCTCCGGCATGAGATCGTCGAGAACGATATCGCGCAACGGCGAAACAACGAGAGTAAAGGCAGGAACGGATGCGGAGGATTTGGATGCCGCTTCGTCGGCGTCGGTCGGGGCGGAGGCATCGGCGGCTACACTGCTGGGATGCTTAAACTTCAGCGGAAACGACGGAATACTGAGGCGCGCAGCGTCGAGTGCCGAATAAAAAATCTGGTACTTCAGTTTGATGTCGTAGATCCGGCGGCCGTTTTCGACGCGCTCAGTGTAATCGATAGCGATGAGATCGAGCCAGTACGTAAGAGCGCCTGGGCGCGGCAAGGCCGCCGTAAAGAGTTCGGTGCTGCCGCTCGTGATGACTTCGACGTTGCGCTCCAGCGTATCGCCGATAAAATATCCGAAGTTTCGCGGCTCGTAGATATTGACGGCATCGATAGCCGCGTCCGCAGGCCCCCACGCCAACACCACGAAAAGGATCGTCCACAAGCGTCGCATCAGGCCGCTCCGTAGAGGAGGTAGGCCGTGAGCCGCATCCAATCGATGGAATCACGAATGGCAAACATCTCGCGAGAGTTTGCATCGAGAACGCGGGTGATGCGTTCGCGTTGCTCGCGGCGAAGCGTCAACCATCGCGCCTTCAGCGACGGGCGCATCGCGATGAGGCGGTGCCGGCCGGTCTCGAGATCGCGCAGATTAAGCAGACCCCATCGCGGGAGGTCCTCGAGTTCGAGGCTGTCTTCCAGCTCGATGGGAACAATATCGTGAAAAGCGAGCGCGTCGGCGGCCTTGCGCGCGGCGTCCTCGGACCATAGGAAATCCGAGAGGATGAAGACGAGCTTCCGCGATCCGGCAATCGCGGCGCCGGCCTCGGCGACGCCTTCGACCCCGGAGTCTTCCAGCGCTACGTGGCGCAGGCGCTCAACGGCGTCCAACTGCGCGGCTCGGGACAAGGTCTTCCAAAGAACGAGGTCTTGCCGCAATGTGCTGTCGAAGGGCAAAAGAGCAAAAGTATCGCCGACGCGGTGCGCGCAGGTTGCAAGCGCTTCGGCAAGATCGGCGGCGAGAGCGAGTTTGTCGGAGCGCCCCTTGAAGGCCATCGACGCTGAAACGTCTACGAGGACGACGACGTCGATAGCGCTCGGCTGCTCGGCACGGCGGACGAGAAGCCGCTCGAAAGGATCGCTCAGAGACGCGCGGATCGCAATGCGCCGAGGATCTGGAAAGGATGTGAGCGGCACGATATCGCGAAATAGCCCACTACTGCCCGAAAGGTAGCTTCTGTGAGCGCCGAGACGGACGCCGCTCGTGCGCCAAGGAATGGCATATGCAA
>JBEVLH010000122.1:0-2813 GCA_040509255.1 Hyphomicrobium sp.
CAGCTCGCGAACGGCAACGCCGATAAAGGCCACGCGCTTTTCGTCCTCGGCCGCACCCTCGAAGCGCGGTCCTACTGGCGGCCCGCCATCGACGCGCTGAGCCTCTCGCTCACCCTCGCCGACGAGCAGGCCACGCGCGAAATGTACGACCGTCTTCGCGGCCAGTACGGCTTCCGCATGATCGACTACAAGACCGACAACGACGCCACCCCGCCGCGTCTCTGCCTGCAATTCTCCGAAGATCTCTCACGCACCCAGACCGACGTCGCGAAGTTCGTGTCCGTCGGCGGCAAGGATCCGCAGAACCTCGTGCAGGACGGCAAGCAGCTTTGCCTCGAAGGCCTCAAGTATGGTGATCGCTATCAGGTCCAGATCCGCGCCGGGCTGCCCTCCGACATCGGCGAAAAGCTACTGAAGTCGTCCGATATTGCCGTTTATATCCCCGACCGCACCGCGTTCGTTCGTTTCGGCGGCAAGGCTTATGTGCTGCCGACGCGCGGCCAGCAGGGCATCCCGGTCACGACCACCAACACCAACAAGATCGATGTCGAAGTCTACCGCATCGGCGACCGCAATCTCGCGTCGACGCTGCAGAACGGCGACATGCAGCGCCAGCTTTCGAGCTACGACGTCGACACCATCCGCGACCGATCGGGCATCAAAGTCTACGGCGGCCAGATGGATATCGCGTCCAAGCTCAACGAGGAAGTCACGACCGCGGTGCCGGTCACCGACGCCACCGGCAAGCTCGAGCCGGGCGTCTACGTCATGGTCGCGAAGCCCTCCGAGAAGCAGAAAGAAGAAAGCTACGAGCGCGCGACGCAGTGGTTCATCGTCTCAGACCTCGGGCTCACCGCGTTCAGCGGCAACGACGGTGTTCACGCACTCGTCCGCTCGCTGAGCGATGCGACCGCCGTCGCCGGGACGTCGGTGAAACTCATCGCGAAGAATAACGAAGTGCTCGCCACCGCCACCACCGACGAGCGTGGCTACGCCAAGTTCGATGCCGCCATCACCAAGGGCGACGGCGGTGCCGCGCCCGCCATCCTCGTCGCCCAGAAAGGCGAAGGCGAATACGCATTCCTTGACCTCACGCTCAACGCCTTCGACCTCTCCGACCGTGGCGTGCAGGGCCGCGATCCATCGGGCCCCGTCGATGCCTACGTCTACACCGAACGCGGCGTCTACCGCGCCGGCGAGGACGTCAACGTGACGGCACTCGTGCGCGATCAGTTCGGCAAGGCATCCGCCGTGCCCACGACGCTGATGCTGTTCCGTCCCGACGGCGTCGAGCAGACCCGCTTCCTGATGGCCGACGCGGGCCTTGGTGGCCGCTCGCATGCCGTGACGCTGGCGAAGACCGCGATGACCGGCACCTGGCGCGCCAAGCTCTATACCGACCCCAAGGCCGAACCCGTCGCCGAGCGCTCGTTCCTCGTCGAAGACTTCGTCCCCGAACGTCTCGACATGACGCTCTCATCCAAGATCAAGGCCCTCTCGCCTGATGAGAATCAGACCATCGACGCCGATGGCCGCTATCTTTATGGCCCGCCGGCCGCAGGTCTCGGCATCGAAGGCGAAGTCGTCGTCAAGGCCTCGAACAAGGACGTCCCCGGTTTCGCAGGCTACGTGTTCGGTCAGGCCGATGAGTTCGTGAATCCGGCGCGTCAGCCTCTCGCCGCCAACCTCGCGATGGATCAGAACGGCAAGGCCGCCGTACCGATCGCGCTGCCGCAAATGCCGAAGACGCCGAAGCCGCTCGAAGCCGCCATCACGGTCAAGCTGCGCGAGGACGGCGGCCGCACCATCGAACGCAACCTGACGCTTCCCGTCGACCTGAAGCTCGAACGCATCGGCATCAAGCCGCTGTTCGATAACTTCACAGCGCCCGAAGACCAGAGCGCCGATTTCAACGTCGTGCTGCTCGGCGCCGATAACAAAGCCGAAGCCAGCAGCAACCTCACCTGGACGTTGACGCGGCTCGACACCAACTGGCAATGGTATCGCCGAGATGGTGCGTGGACCTATGAGGCCGTCACCGTCAAGCGCAAGATCGGCAGCGGTCCTCTGACTGTCACGACTGACGGCGCAGCGAAAATCTCGCAGCCGATCGCGTGGGGCCGCTATCGCCTCGACGTCGCCTCCAACGATGCCGACGGTCCCGCATCGAGCGTCATCTTCAACTCCGGCTGGTACACGACCGGCGACGCCGTCGATAGCCCTGAGCAGCTCGACGTCGCGCTCGACAAGGACAGCTATAAGTCCGGCGAAACCGCGAAACTGCGCATTGCTTCGAAACTCGGCGGCAAGGCCTTGATTGCCGTCCTCGGCACCGGCCTCGATCTGATGAAGGAAGTTGAGATCGCCAAGGGTGGCGGCGAGGTCGAAATTCCCGTCAACGCCGATTGGGGTCCGGGCGCCTACGCCACCGCGATCCTGTATCGCCCGATGGACGAAGCGCAGAAGCGCATGCCGAGCCGCGCCATCGGCGTCCGCTGGCTGCCGATCGACCAGAGCAGCAAGCAGCTCAAAGTTGCCGTCACGCTTCCCGACAAGGTGAAGTCCGGCGCGCACGTCGACGTGCCGCTGAAGGTCGAAGGGCTGGCGCCCGGCGAAGACGCTCGCATCGTCGTCGCCGCAGTTGATCTCGGCATTCTCAATCTCACGCGCTTCGAAACGCCGGCCCCGGAGAACTGGTTCGCGCAGCAGCAGAAGCTGTCATTCGAAATTCGCGACTTCTACGGCAAGCTCATCGATGGCATGCGCGCCGACCGCGGCAAGCTCCGCTCGGGCGGCGACGGCGGCGCGGCGCT
>JBEVLH010000123.1:0-11999 GCA_040509255.1 Hyphomicrobium sp.
ACGGATAGGGTCGTCCCGGTGACGAACAACATCCAGATGATGCCGACCAGAGCCGCAGGCAGCGCCATAATGATCACCAGCGGGTCGCCCCAAGATTGGAAATTGACGACAATCAGCAGGTATATAAGCACGATAGCGCCCATTAGGCCGAACAACATTCCGGCATAAGCACTATTCATCGTTTTCACCTGCCCGAGCAGGACAGCGCTGGCGCCCTTCGGAAGATCTTTCTGGGTCGCGTCCACGATTTTCTGGATATCGGCTGCCACGGCGCCGAGATCGCGGCCCTCCGTCGTGGTCAGGATCTGCACCATCGATTGAATGTCGTACTGCGAAACGACGGCATTCGTCGTGTTGCGTTCGAAGTTGGCGACGGCGCCCAAGATCTGGGGTGCCCGCGAGCTATCGGTCGTCGTAATTGGCAGGTTTTGCAGCGAAGCCAGGGTATCGAGCCGGTACTGCGGTGACTGGATGACGATCGGGTAAGACACCCCGTTCTTGGGGTTCAGCCAATAGACCGGGCTGACCTGACTGGTGCCGGCAAGACTCGTGCTCAGGCTCGCGGTCACGTCTTTTTCGGTGACGCCGACGTACTGGGCCCGAGACCGGTCGACGTTGACCTTGAAGCCCGGGTTGCTGCGAGATTGCTGAATGCGGGCGTCGGCGACGCCAGGAATCAGCTTGATTTGGCGCAGTATCTTTTGAGCGTAGTTGAAGGCTCCGGCGAGGTTGGGTCCCCTGATCTGGAGATCGATCGGGGTAGGTGCCCCGAAGTTGAGGATCTGACTGACAATATCGGCCGGCAAAAACGCAAACGTGGCTCCCGGGAAACGCTTTGGCAGTTCATCCCGAAGCTGCTTGACGTAGTCGGCAGTGGGCTGGTGGTCTTGGTTGAGCGCAATTTGAATATCGCCGTCCTGCGGACCAATAACGCCGGTGTTATTATAGGTCATGTTGATGCCGCTGACGGGGATGCCGATATTATCCACGATCGCGGACAAATCCTCCTGCGGGATGACATCCCGGATGGCATCCTGAATCCGCGCGAACTCGTTGGCGCTTTCCTCCACCCGCGTTCCGATCGCCAGCCGGACATGCATCAAGATTTGACCTGAGTCGACGGCAGGGAAGAAGTTGCGACCGAGGTAAGGCGCCAGCAAGAACGATGCGCCGATGAAGCCGAACGAAAAAATGAGGACGAGTGCCCGATGGTTGAGGGCGCCCTCGAGCAAGCTGTGATAGCCGCCGCGAAACTTTTCAAACCGATGCTCAAAGCCGCGTTGAAACAGCAGGAAAGGATTGCGCGTCGGCCTGTCGTGGGAATGGGGGTCGTGCGGCTTTAGCAGGTACTTCGCCATTGTCGGTACGAGGGTTCGCGACAGGATGAAAGAGGCGACCATCGCGAACATGACCGCTTCAGCCATCGGCACGAAGAGGAAGCGGGCAACACCGGTTAGGAAGAACATCGGGACAAAGACGATACAGATACAGAGCATCGAAACGAAGGCCGGCGTCGCGATCTGGTCGGCACCGTCGAGGATCGCCGTTTCGACGTCCTTGCCCTGCTCCAAGTGGTAGTTGATGTTTTCAATCGTAACGGTCGCTTCGTCGACGAGGATGCCGACGGCGAGTGCCAAGCCGCCGAGTGTCATGATGTTGAGCGTCTCGCCAAACGCCGAGAGGGCGGCGATCGATGCTAAAACCGCGAGCGGGATCGACGTCGCAATAATCAACGTCGAGCGGATGCTGCCGAGAAACAGCAGGATCATCACGCTGGTCAGGGCTGCGGCCAGGACGCCTTCATGAATGACGTTTTGCACTGCCGCGCGAACGAAAACCGATTGGTCGCCAAGAAAGGAAATGCTCAAGCTATCGGGCAGGCTCGGCTTGATCTCGGCAATCTTGTCCTTGATGCCCTGGATGATATCGAGCGTCGATGTTGCGCCGTTCTTCAACACCGACAGCAGCACGGATCGCGTGCCGTTGACGTGGACGATGTTCTGCTGCGGCGGGTTGCCGTCGCGAACGTGGGCAACATCGCGGATGTAAACCATCGCGCCGTTGACCGCCTTGATGGGGAGATCCCCCAAAGCATCAATGTCCGAGGGCGCGTTGTTGAGCTGCATCGTGTATTCGGTCGCGCCGATCTTCTGCGTTCCGACCGGGTTGATCAAGTTTTGCGCCGAGAAAGCGTTTTGGACGTCTTGCGCAGAGAGCCCCTTCGCACGAAGGGCAGTTTCGTCGAGGTCGATCTGCACCTGGCGGGTCTTGCCGCCATAGGGGTAGGGCACGGCCGCACCCGGCACCGTCACGAGCCTGGTGCGAATCATGTTCAGGCCGAGATCCGACAGGTTCTGTTCGGTCATGCCATCGCCACCGAGCGCCAGCTGGAGGATCGGTACGGTCGACGCATTGTAATTGAGGATCAGCGGCGGCGTCGCGCCGGGCGGCATCTGCTTCAATATCGTCTGTGAAACGGCCGTCACCTGCGCGTTCGCGACACTGATGTCGACGCCCGGCTGAAAGAAGATTTTGACGATGCCGATGCCGCTGTAGGAGTTGGCCTCGATGTGCTCGATGTCGTTGACGGTCGTCGTCAGCACGCGCTCGAACGGCGTCACCATTCGGCCCGACAGCTCATCCGGGGGTAGGCCGGTGTATTGCCAAACGGTGGCAATGACAGGGATGCGGATATTAGGGAAGATGTCGATCGGAGTGCGCAGAGCCGCCAAACTGCCGGTCAGCAGTATCAACAGCGCCAGCACGACGAATGTGTACGGCAACCGCAGGGCGATTCGTACGAGTGCAGCCATAGGTCCGAGATCTCCACATTGCCGGTTCGAAGACCGGCTATCGCCCGGGCTGGTAACTATCGGCCCGAGGGCGATCCGTCTCTGATGGCGCCGAAAACGCCAGCGACGAAAACGCACGCCAGTTTTGCAAAACGCACGCACCTCCCGCGCTTATTCGACCCCGTGGCGCGAGTTCCCCGGTCAAGAAGTGGGGGATTGTGTCCCATCTGTCCAATAGGATGTTGGGATGCTATTATTCTTCTTTAGCGATTAATCAGAGGGGTGCCCGACCGTGGACCTCAAACAGCTCGAACATTTCATTGCGGCTGCGGACGAGCAGCATTTTACGCGAGCGGCGCGAAAAATGAACATTGTCCAGTCTGGGTTATCGGCGTCCATTCGCGCCCTGGAGCAGGAAATGGGGGCGCCTTTATTCGTCCGTACGACGCGGAGGGTCGAGCTGACGGTCGCTGGGCGGATCCTCTACGATAAAGCCCAGGTCATCATCGAAGGGGTCCGAGAGGCGCGGCGCGCCGTTGCGGCTATCAACGGGTTGGAGCGCGGCTCGCTCAGCATCGGGACCTGCGGCAGCCTCAACGCCTTTTTCGATCTGCCGCTTTTGCTCGGCGAGTTTCACGCTCTGCATCCCGCGGTCGAGATCCGGCTTTGCCACGGGACAGCAACGAAGCTGATGGAGAACGTCAAGGACGGCAACGTCGATCTCGCGTTCCTTCCGCTTTACGAGAAGAATCGCGAGATCGTCTCGATCCCGATCGCGTCGGACACGCTGGTGGTCGCCTGCCCGGTCGATCATCCGCTCGCGGGGCGGCAAGGGGTTCCGCTAAGCAGCCTTTCCGACGAGACGTTCGTCGATTTCGAACCGGGCAAGGGAACGCGCCGGATCGTCGATCGCGCCTTCGGCGCTGCCAACATTTCGCGCCGAACGGTGCTGGAAGTCGGCGACGTGCAGGTGCTTCTCGACCTCGTTGCGCGCGGCTTCGGCATCGCATTGGTCCCGAACACGTTCGCCCGCGAGCGCGCATCGTCGAAGACCGGTCCGCAGCTCGGGATCGCGACTTTGAAAGCTCCGGCTGTTCGCTGGGATCTGGTCGCGGCGCTCAGTGGCCGGACCGGCGCCGCGCAATCACGTAATCCTGCGGTCGCAGCCTTTACGAAGCTGCTGGACAAAGTGCGGACCGATGTTGTCGCCGCCTGACCTTCAGGCGATGCTCGCCTGATAAACGTAGTAGGCCATCGCGGCGGCCATTGCCGGGATAACCGCGAGATGCAAGAAGCCCAGAGATTTTCGCAGCCATCCAATCGGCTCGATGCGCTTGTTCACGCGCGCAATTGTAATGGCGATGATGACGCTGAGCACCAGGTACGTGAACAGGAAGAGCCGGTCGGACAGCGTCTCGATATTGGCGTCGAGCTTGGGTAGCGCCAGATACAGCGCGACAGCCGAGAGCAGCGCGGTGACTTGAATCGTTACGATCGCCTCGAAGTGATGGGTCGAGATGAAGATGGACAGATAGGCGATGAACAGGATGAAGCCCAACGGGACGACGACCCGAAGGAAATAATCTGTGGTCTGTCGTTTCATCAGCCAGACGAAGCTCGCCTTGTAGAACGGGACGACGCTCGGTTCGAGCGTTTGGGCGTCGACGGTGCGGACGAAATCTTCGTCGTAGCCGACATACTGGTCCTTTGGATCCCAGCCATCGACGGTAATCGATTTGTCGCGCAGTGTGGTCGGCGGGGGCTGGACGATGAACGCGGCGCTGCCGTGCTTGGGCTGGATGTCGATCGAAAATCTCTGAGTGTCGAACGGGTAATTCCGGAGGTTCGGCGAATAGAGGAATTTGCCCGTCACTTGATAAATCTTCATGTGATCGGGGTAAGCATCGCTTTTGCCCCCATCGTGGATGGGCCTGACGGTGATCTGGCGATCGTTCGATCCGGGTTCGAGGTAAGCGTTTGAGAATTCGATCTGGTCGATCGACGCGCCACTGCGATCGTTCATCGAGATATAGAAATCGGCGAGGAACGTTTGACCGTTGTCGTCGATCTGGTCGGCGCGGATCAGGTCGATATCGGCATAAAGCGTATCGATGCGGCGCATCGTGTCGTTGCGCAGATGAAGGAACTGGATCGGCGCAAGTTGGGGCTGGCCGATACCGCGTGGGATCATCACGATCAGCGGCGTGCGGGCGGCCGCGCGCGAGTTCGGACGAAACGACCAGTTGCCGAACCGGCCTTTGAACATGCCTTTGCCGGCCGCGTAGGTCGTGGTCATTTGGTCGGTGACGTGATCGCGAAGTTGATTCACGGTCGCGGCGGGGGGCGCAGTGCGGGCGGCCTCGGCGATGAGGCGGATCATGTCGGCATAGCGCATCGCTGTTTGGAGCGCGCGCATGTTGTCATCGTCGAGCGCATTGGGGGGCAGGTCGTCGTCGCGCACCTTGCAGGTGCCGTTTTTCCAACCGGGCGCGGCGTCGTTTTTCGCGCCTTGGAAAATCCAGTATTCCGGGTTGGTCGTGGTCAACAACAGGTCGCGCAGGCGGTCGTTGTCGACGTCCGGGAAACCGTCCCACGCTAGGCTGAAGATGTCATTAGGATAATTTCCGCGGCCATTCTCGGAAAGCGCATCTATCCGCCCTGTCGCGAAGATCGAAGGGGCAAAGCTCGCGGTCTTGAACTGGTTCAGCGCTTCTTTCAGGCGATCGCCGCCGATGGAAAGAAAAACGAGATCGGGATTTTTCGATTTGAGGTCGTCGATCGTGGCGGCAACGTCGGCGGCGTTCAGCTTGTCGTTGGCGAGCTTTAAGCGATGATCGGCGACGATGGTATCGGCGCCCAGGAGCTGCTTCAGGGAGTCGCCGAGGCTGGCGCTCGCGACGTTGTCCTGCAGTCCGACAAAGGCGATCTTTCCGAACTTCATTTCCTTGACGAAGTTGATGATGACGGGCATCCGCTCTTCATCTTCCGACGGGCGTGTGGTGAAGACGGAGGGGTAATTGGCGATGAGACTCCCGACCGAAATGTCAGACAGGAACGGAATGTTGCGCGCCCTCAAATCTTTGCCGGCGGCATCGAATGCAGCCTTGGCGCGGGTGGCGCTCGTCAGGCCGATCATTGCAACGGTCTGCGGGTCCGAGATCGCCTCAGCGAAATTTCTCACGGCCAACTGCGGGTCGCGTTTGTCGTCGTAAAGCTTGGTGACGATCTGGCGTCCCGCGATGCCGCCGGTGCGATTGATGTAGCCTTGAGCCAGCGAAGCGACGCGCTTGATGGCGGCGACAATGCCGCTGTCGTAGCAGTCGTCGCTCTTGGACGTGAAAAAGATCGGTACAACCACGGGCGGTCTCTGCGCGGCTTCGGCATCATCGGTTGCCTGCACGGCCGCCGGCGCGCTGGCGCCGACGGACATCGCCAGCAAAGTCGCCAGTATCGCCGCCGTGCGTCGCAGTGACTTGGCGCGCATCACGCGCGCGAAGTGGCCGAACCCTGCCAATTTCACGTGTCCACCCGTATTTGTAGGCACACAGACCGAATCCCTCTCGGATGTGTGCGCCTTTTCCCGCTTCAACCGTACGCCTATAGGCTCTTTATAAGCCCGGCCAAAGAGCGGAAGAATTTGGTGTCGGTTTGGCGGTGCCCGGAGCAAAAGGTTGAAAATCGCCGAATTCATCTTCCAGCGTCGGATTCGCCACGCCTGCGACGATCCAACCTTGCGGATGTCGGGCCCTTCGCGGGGGGACGATCACTTGGATCGTCGTAAACGGGCACAGGCTCGCCTAGACCACAAACGAGACGTCGTGCCAGCTTAGGGTCAGTTCTTTAGGGCAAGCGAGCCCAGCGAGCTGGCCCAGGAGAGCGCTGCTTGCGGTCAGGATGATGTTTACCTACGGTCGCTCACCTGTGAGCTCTGATGGGATATCTTTTTCGTATGGGGAATAAAGCGGCTTCCGGGCGGGCGTGGGTGTGGCCGTGGCGCTCTTCTTTCGATGACGACGCTCTCCGCAAGGCCCGGCAGGACGTGGCGCATCTCTTGCCAGCTGTGGTTATCACCGGAGGTTCCAAGGGCATCGGGCAGGCCCTCGCGCAGCGCTTTCTCGAAGCTGGCCATAAGACTGCGATCGTGGCGCGAAGCGCCGTTCGGCTCGAAGAGGCGGCGTCCGAACTCAAGGCGGCAACGGGTTTCGAGGTTGCGACGATCATATGCGACGTCAGTGAACCGAACGCGTTCGATGTCATCACTGCCGCCCTCGATCGGGCGGGGCTCTATCTCGATGTTCTCGTGAATTGCGCCGGGACCGGGCTTGCCGGGCCATTCGTCGACCATTCACAGGCGGATATTTCCCGGCTGCTCACGCTCAACGTTGAAACGGTAACGCGACTGACACGTGCGGCCCTTCCGCTGATGCTGGCGCGGCGGCAAGGCGGGGTCATGAACGTGGCGTCGTTGGCAGCGACGGTTCCCGGCCCAAATCAAGCGGCTTACTACGCGAGTAAGGCTTTCGTCGTGTCGCTCACGGAAGCGATTTCCAGTGAGATGTCGGGTCGCGGGGTTCGGGTGGCAGCACTCTTGCCGGGGCCGGTCGACACGGCGTTCCATGCAGCGATGGGCGCTGACCGGTCGCTCTACCGTTTCACGTTGCCGTCATCGTCGCCGGCGCAGGTCGCACGCAGCGGATATCGCGGCTTCATGTTCGGCAATCGCGTCATCGTGCCGGGCATTTCAAACATGTTCTTTTACGTGGCCCTGCGGGTTCTACCGCATATCGTGACGGTACCACTTCTTTATTGGCTTCTGCGCCGGCCCGATGACTTAAGCGGGCCTTAAGATCGCGGCGCGATTTTAGGATAATTGGCGATGTTTGCATTATAGCAACCATTTCCGCCTACGTTAGCCAAGGCTCCGGAATGAAGTTTCGCGTATCCGGAGTTCCGACGCGGCTGCGCTATCGGCTCCACGGGCTCCTTCGAGTTCGAAAATCCGCTGCGTGGCCGCGCTGTATTGGATGCGATGCCGGCGCTGCATTTTGCGTTTTGCCGCCATCGCTCCGTCTTCTCAAGCTGCCTCGACCGGGCGAAGCGCGCTGGGCGCACCATTGAGGCTCGCAGCGATACGCTCCACGAACGCCCGGGTCTTCTCGACGACCACGTTGCGCTGCTTGTCGAGCGTGACCATGTGGTAGCTGTCCTCCAGCACCAAAAGATCAACTGCGGTTGGCAGCTTCGCCTGCAAGTAGGTGGCGTTGTTGAGATCGGCATAATCGTCCTGACGTGAATGGACGATCAGAACCGGCTGGCTGATCTTGCTCAGGATCTTTTTCGCGGCGACGACCAAGCGGCGGTGTTCCAGGACCATGGCGCCGGGAGTGCCGACGGTTCCGAGATCCGAGCCATCCGATGCCGAAATCGCCGCGCGAACGAATTCGCGAACGCGCGGGCATTTGATGCCGAGCGATTCCGCATCGGGGAATTCCATCAAATTGGCGACCCAGCGGCTGCGGACGAGTGCGAACAATTTGGTGTACCAGGGCATCGCCCAGCCGTTGATCCAGAGCGTCGGGGAGAACAGAGTCACGCCCGCGACTTTGCCCGGGTTGTTGGCCGCAAGATGCAAGCCGATGATGCTGCCGAGGCAAAGCCCGCCGACGATGACCGTGTCGCATTCCTCGCGCAGCTCATCGAGGGCTGCTTCGGCACTGCGGTACCAGTCCTGCCAGGTCGTTTTGAGGATGTCCTTACGGCTGCCGCCATGGCCCGCGAGGGTCGGACAGTGGACCGTATAACCGGCACGGGCGAGGCTCATCGCGACAAAGCGCATTTCCGCCGGCGTGCCGCAGAGACCGTGGATCAGAAGGACGCCGGTCCGGCCGCCCGCGATACGATAGGTCGTGTCGTTGGACGTCTGGCGGTCGGTCGCATCTGTCGTCAGTCTGGTGATTTCGGCGGACATTGGCGTCGTCTCCTCATGAACCGAGACGAGCTTTAGGTCTGGGGACGAGCCGGGGCTGTTCCGCCGGCTACAGATGCAAGGGTGATATTGGTTGAACCGGTGCGCCGAGTTCCCTTTGGAACAATGGCCCGTGTTTAAGGGGGGAGGACGACGTCAACAGCATTAACGGCGGCAGGCAGCCGGCGGTGATTGGAGTCGGCCCGGAGCTGCGCTATCAGAGACTGTGTAGATCGGTCGCCGTTTCGCCTACGGCAGGCAGCCGGTCGTTAACGAACAACAACAACGGGCGGCGACCACAACGCCGTCGTGACATTGGAAACGCTTGTGCCGCAGCCGGTGATTGCCGCGACGGGACTTTACGTTCCGCCGTATGCCATTTCGAATGAGGAGTTGGTCTCGGCGTTCAACGATTACGTCCGGACGTTCAACGCAGATCATCAGAGGGCAATCAACGCGGGCGAAGTGGCACCTTTGCTGCCGTCGTCAGCCGAATTCATCGAGAAGGCCTCTGGCATCAAGTCCCGCCACGTCGTCGACAAAGCCGGCATTCTCGATCATCGCGTGATGAGGCCCATCATCCCCGAGCGGGCAAACGACGAAATCTCCCTGCTTGCGGAGATGGCCGTGCACGCGGCGCGCGACGCGCTGGACCGATGGGGCGGTGACGTCGGCGAAATCGGGGCGGTGATCTGCGCGGCGTCCAACATGCAGAGGCCGTATCCGGCGATCGCCATCGAGGTTCAGAATGCGCTCGGGATTTCGGGCTTTGCGTTCGACATGAATGTCGCCTGCTCGTCCGCAACGTTCGGGATCAAGACGGCTGCGGACTTCGTATCGGGCGGATCGGTCAAGGCCGTGCTGGTCGTCAATCCGGAGATTTGCTCGGGGCATCTCAACTTCCGCGACCGCGATAGCCATTTCATTTTTGGAGATGTGGCGACCGCGATCGTCGTCACCGAGGGAACGACGGCAAACTGCGGGTGGTCGATTCTCGGCACGCGACTGCAGACGCAGTTCTCAAACAACATCCGCAACAACTTCGGATTTCTCAATCGCTGCGCTCCCGAGGGCATTGGCGCCGTCGATAAGCTGTTCGTGCAGGAAGGGCGCAAGGTGTTTCGGGAGGTCGTGCCCATGGTGATCGAGATGATCATCGAGCATGCGCACGAAATCGGCGTCGATCCGAAAGGCCTGAAGCGCCTTTGGCTGCATCAGGCGAATATCAACATGAACGACATGATCGGCCGTAAGGTGCTCGATCGGTTGCCGACGGCGCAGGAAAACGTGATCATTCTCGACGAGTTTGCAAACACAAGCTCGGCGGGCTCGATCATCGCGTTTCATACGTCGAACAGCGATTTTGTCGCCGGTGAGACGGGTCTCATCTGTTCGTTCGGCGCAGGCTATTCGGCCGGCACCGTATTCGTGCGAAAGCTTTGACCGGGCTTTGGCTGTGGCTCCCGATAATCACGCCATGCTCGCCGCTAGGTTGATCGTCAGTGAGAGAATCATCGTGTTGAAGAAGAACGACACGATGGCGTGGAGCGTCGTCAGGCGCCGCATGCCTTTAGCGTTGATCGTGACGTCGGACGTCTGTGATGCGGCTCCAAACGATGTCGCAAAGTAGAAGAAATCCCAATAATCCGGCGTCGGGTCACCGGGAAATGTCAGCGCATTTGCGGCTTCATCCGGCTCGTCGGAGAAGTTGTCGGGTGCGTAATATTCGTGGGCGTAGTGGAGCGTAAAGGCAACCTGGGTCACGAGCCACGAAATGATGATCGTCGCGGCGGCGAGCCCGACGAGCAGGAGCTTGCCTTGGTCCGAGGCTTGTTTGGCTTCACCGAGCAAACCGAAGATCGCGGCGAAGCTCGAGAACATCGCGACCAAGACGAGCAGGAGAATGACGACGGCGCTGTCGTCCTGCTTGGCGGCGCGCGCGCGGATGGTATGGGAATCGCATCTCAGCATGGTGGTAAACGTCAGCGCGAGATAGGTGCAGCCACCGGCACACCAGGCAAGCGCCTCACGCGAAGCCCCGGACAGCGACGACGGCAAAAACAGCAGGGCGGCGATAATGACGACTGCTGCGATCACAACGCGCGGGCGCATCACGAGCGACCGTCCGATGGACGTCGGGCTATACCATCGCCGCCTTTGGCGAGGTCTGGGCGATGCGTCGTATTTCGTTGTCTTCGACATTGTCAGTTTGCCTGCTGGAGAGCGTGGTGACGGTAGGGGCTTTCTACACTGTCCGGGCCGTCCAGTGTGGCGTTTAAAATCCAGCGAGTATCAATACTTTATCGGCCACGCTTAGCCTCTTCGGCGCTTAGACCTTGCGGCCTATAGCCTCCCGCTGAATGGCGAGACCCGCGCAAAGCGCCTCACATTGCAATCGAAGATTGGCAATTGAGGAGGCTCATCGATGACGGCTTCTACACCGGCGATCGCATTCGAGCGCACCCCATCGGCATCGGCGCAATCAGTGCGGCCGTTGATCGTGGTGATCGAGGACGATTACCGGTCGTCGATGGCTCTTACCATGTTGATCGATGACTGGGGATACTCGTGTGTCGCCGCCCGCTCGTCTCGCGAAGCCGTGCAGACGCTCGGTCATCGCCTGATGAAGGTAGCGGCCATCATCACCGACATCGAGATCGACGGGCAGATGCGGGGCATCCGCGACGCGGTGGCAATCGCGGCGACGATCGGTCATGCCGTGCCGACAATCATCACCACCGGACATTCGGATTATGCGGCCGTCGCTTCGCCGTTTCCGGTGATCAGGAAGCCCTTCGATCCGGACATCCTGCATCGGTGGCTCATCCATCGGCTCGGCTCGGGTCGAACCTGAGCCGAATATCCGTTCAAGCTCAGCTTCGTGTTGCGAGTTCGGTGCGGTTGCGCGCGCCATAGTGAGAAAACAGAGCCGCCAAGTGGATTTTCACTGTTCCTTCGGCGATGTCCAATTCACGCGCGATCTCTTTATTCGAAAGGCCCCGGCGGACACAGTCCAGGACATCGCGCTGGCGCGGTGAAATGGCTTTGTAGGTGGCTCCACCGCCGGGGTCCCCTTTGTTTCCGAGCGTATCGGAAACTGCGACCTTCAGAGCCCGCTCTCCCTTGCCCGATGTCATGAAGGGCGGCACGAAAACCCGGCCATCGAGAATATCTTGTAAGGCGCCGATGATTTCGTCATCGCCGAGAGATTTTGGCACGTAGCCATTGAGGCCCATCGCGAC
>JBEVLH010000124.1:0-11042 GCA_040509255.1 Hyphomicrobium sp.
CCCGGCGGCCGTTAGCCGCCACCGTGTTCTCTGGGAGCCCGGACTTTCCTCCACCGGACGTTTTGCTCGCGAGCCTTTAGAGCCCGTTTCGCCACAACGAAGTCCGGCAGCGGCCGCCCGGCCGGCTGGTCTCCGTCATAAGCGATGCGGGAAGCGAAAGGTCAAGAGGCCACTCACCCCATTGGCCCCGCCTCTTAAAAAGCCGCCGCCCGCATGTTGTGCGACCGATCATGGATGGCGCGCTCGAGACGGTTGCCGGCTGCCTTCGCGGTCAAGATCTGATTAACGCGCTCCGCGATCTGGATCGCCGCTTCGCCCGGCGGCAGGCCGCCCGAATAGATGTTCGAGATGACTGTATATTCGTAGCGGACATCCGGATTGCCGCTGAACTGCGCGGCGGCCTTCTTGGCGTCACCGTCCAGCCGATACGCGATGTAGGCCGACATGCTGCGCGAGGCGAGCGCGTCCCCGCCCGGCCGCTCGCCGATGAGGTTGATGACGAGCTTCGGCTGCAACGCATCGCCCAGCGCTTCTGCGAGCTTCACACGGCCGTAAGGCGCGAGGATCGGCTTCCCCGCCGAGATGCTTTGCTCTCTCAAACCATCGAGCAACGCCGGCAGCAGATCCGGAATGTTGTGATGCACCGCTTCCGCGCTCAACCCGTCGGACACGATGATCTGCACGTCGACGCTTTCCGGCGCCAGGCCCGCGATCATGTCGGACGCCGGCCTGGCTCCGCGATCGGGATGGCTCAAGTGCATTTCCTTGCTTTCCGCCGACGTCGCCACGCGACGGAAGTCGATGCCGCCGAGCCGCTCGGGTGTAACCTCGGCATAGATCGCTTCGCGCGCCGCCGCGAGGTTCGCCTTGATCGCGCGCGACACGTCTTCCGTCGGCCGAGGCCCGGCGCTCTCGAAGCCGTAGGCGGCCGGCAGATTTTTCCGCAGTCGTTCGAATTCGTCCTCCGAACAGAAAATCTTCGGATTGCCCCAATTCGGACCGCGCTCGACCTCGCCATCTTCGTTGCGCACGAAGATGCCGCGCGCGATCGTCCATTCTAGGAATTCCGGCGCCGGCGTCAGATCGTGAACCTCGCGCATGGTCTGATCGTCATGACCGCAGGTATCGAAATACGCGAGCATGCGGTCGATCGACAGATAGACGTCCATGAAGTAGTTGGCGCCCGCCGCCGTCAGAAGCTCGGCCGCGATCTGCTGGCCTTCCATGGTGATCTCGGAATGCAGCGTGTAGCAGGGCGCCATTCCCATCGGCAGGCCCAAGAGCTTGCCCATGAAATGATCCTGCAAATTCGACACGATCATCTCGAAATTCGAGCGGTGAGTCTCCGGCCCGATGAAGCCCGTGACGTTGTTGACCATGAACGGATCCCAGCGCCGCGCCAGCCCGTAGCACAGCGCCTCCGTCGTCGTCATGTCGATGCCGTTGTGCTTGCCGTAAGTGAGTTCGCTGCCTTGTCCCGTCTCGAAATACATGAACTGCTCGGCCGTGCCCGCGAGCGGCCCATGCTTCGCCATGGTCGTATAGGCCTGATCCAGCACGTCGGCGGTGCAGTCGAACTCTTCGACGAGCGTCCGATCCGTTCCCGCAAGCGACTGGAACATGATCTCGACCGGCGCTCCGCTCTCGAGGCATGCAAGCTGCGTCTTGACGTGCGACAGCACGCAAATCTGCGTCGGCGCTCCGGTTTCGCGGCGAAGCTTGTCGAGATGCTTGAGCGCCTTGGTGATGTTTTCGACCGTATCGATCGCCGGGTTGAGCCCGAGCAAAGCGTCACCCGAGCCCATCGACAGGCCGGTATAGACCAGCGCCGTCATGGCATCGAGATCGTCGGTCGGATGATTGGGCTGCAGTCGCGACGACAATGTCCCCGGTGCCCCGACCAGCGTCCGCGCCTTGCCGGAGCGCTTCAGTTTCTTTGCCGCGAAGACAAGTTCGTGCACGTCCATCAGCTTCGCGACGGCCGCGGCCATGACGCCTGTCAGCGCCCCACCGATGCGCTTGGCCTCCGCCGCCTTGGCGCGAAGCAGCATGTTCTTGACCTCGCCGAGTGTCTTCGGCGCGATCTCGGCGAACGTCTCGCGGTCGATGTCGTAGTTGATCCGCATCACGGAATCGACGCGGCCTTCGTCGTCCGTCAGCGGCCGGTCGTAGAGGTGCTGAAGCGTGAGGCCCGACAGGAGCGTCCGCGCCGCCTCGCGCTCGACGTCGTCCTTCGCGGCAAGTCCGCAATTGCGATCGCCCGCCTTGTCGAAGTCGGCCGCGCCCAGCAGCGCCTCCAGTCCGCGAAAGCGATACACCTTGTCGAAAAGAGATAGCTCGTAGAGCTCATCGGAGCGAGGTTCAGGAACCTCGATTTGCCGCCACGGCTTCAGTCCGGCTTTGAGATCGACCATCCGCACCGCCCTCGTTGCTCACAGGCGGCACCGTACCATGAAAGCTGCCCTCGGGCCGACCCGACGCAACTTAACAAAGTTCCTGGCACGCAAGTCAAGTTCTCAGAAGTCAAATTTTGCGATAGCCCGGAAGCGTCGTCCGCGATGACTACTGGCGGATCTGAGCCGAGCGGCGCGAAACCTCGATCCGGCTCACCTCGCCGGCATCAACGAGCGCATTGATGCACCGGCTCGAAAGCTTCTCGCCCATCGCCCGCATGCACTGGCGAACCTCGGGACTGTCGGAAGCGAATTGGCTGCAGAACGCATAGTAGTCGCGAGAGCAGGCGAGCTTGACATGCAGGCTGACGGCGTTCGCGCTCGTCGTCCATGCGGCCGCCGCCAAAAATCCAAACGCGATCGATGCGCACGACCGTAAACGGCTCAGCTTCAGCATTTCGGCACCCTGGCTCGGAAAGAGGTATCGAAAGACTGCCGACAAAGCCTTTAGCAACGGTTAACCGCGGTTTTCGATTTGTCTAAAAATGATGCGGCAGCGCATCAAGCACCGCTACCTCAGCGCCCGATCCAAATTGACCGCCTGATCGAGGCCCTTGGCCTGCGCGATGCCGATGGCGCCAACGAAGTTCGCGCCGTCGAGGTCCGCATGCGTGAAGTCCGCGTCGGAGATATCGGCGCCAGAAAAATCGGCGCGGGAAAGATCCGCATCCTTGAAGTTTGCACCCTTGAGGTCGGCGCCGGCGAAATTGGCGAACCAGAGCACCGCTCGCTCCATATCGGCGTCGCGCAACACCGCACCCGAGAAATCGCAATACTTCAAGACATTCCGGTAGGCGGTCGCCAACGTCCCTTCACCGGGCCGTCCCTCGAGCGGATAGAAGTTCGCCTTCGTCAGATTGGCGCCGCGGAAATTCGATCCCGACAACTCGGCCTGAACATGAACTTCCGTGAGATTAGCGCCCGAAAAGCGCGGTGCGTCGAGTGTGTTGGTCGAGAGATCCGCATAGATCGTCGGCCGCAGGATCGTCGCTCCGGTCAAATCCGCGCCCGAAAGATCGGCACGCATCAAAACGGCCCGGTCGAGCCGCGTATGCGAAAGGTCCGCACCTTTGAGATTGGCGCCGGTGAAATCGGTCCCGTAGAAGTCGGAGCGCGAAAGATCTGCGCCTTTGAAATTGAGTTCTGACAGATCCAGATAGGCCAGGAACTTGCCCGAGAGGTTGGGCCGAACACCGGCCTTGGCCTCAAACAGCAGCGTCGTTACCGCCCGTGCATTCATCTCCGCTTTCGAAGACACCGGGCCCAACGGCTGGTCCGCCAACGCCGCCATCGATCCGACCGCAGCGGCCAGGAACATCAACGTCAGGACTGCCAGTTTTCGGACCATGCACACGCTTTCAAAACGGCCTTACACGCACGATCATGCATGAGTCCGATACCCCCGAGGATATCTTTTTCGTCGCGCCGGCCTGTCGAAATCGTCGCGCGCGATACTGTCGTGCTACGTTATTTCGTTAAGGCGTCAGCAGCCCAAGTGCCTTCCGGTTCCGGTTTCGGCACGACGCGAAAAGATCGAGCGACGCATCATAAACGCGCGTCGCGACATTCATGATCCCAAGGGCCGAGTGGAAAAGATTGTCGTGACCGACCTGATCGGACGCGTGGTTTTTCATGCAGCCTTGATCGATGCCGCGCGCATCCCGCAGCGATGGCGACAGCCACACGACCATCGGAACGTGGATTTGCGCCTCGGGCGCGATCGCATACGGCATTCCGTGAAGGTACATGCCATGCTCCCCAAGGCTCTCACCGTGGTCGGAGACGTAAAGCATTCCGGCATCGACGCCCTGGCTGGACGCTCCTTTCAGCACGCCGATCAGCCGCGCCAGAACGTGGTCGGAATACACGATCGAGTTGTCGTAGGCGTTGATGATCGTCGATAGCTCGCACCGGCTGAACTGCGCGTCCTTGCAAGCGGGCTTGAACGTTTCGAACTGGGGCGGGTACCGCTTCCAATACGTCGGCCCGTGACTGCCCATCATGTGCAGCACGATCACCGTGTCTTGCTGCAGCGATGCAATGCGTTGATCGAGCCCATCGACCAGAACGTCGTCGTAGTTCTCGCTGCTTGGGAAAAACGTCGGAACCTTATGGCCCGTCAGCGTTTCGCTCTTGATGCGGTCGCAGACGCCTTTGCATCCCGCTTGGTTTTCTCGCCACACGACGTCGACACCCGCGCGCGTGAAGATATCGAGAAGATTTTGACGCGACGCGGCGCGCGCGTTCGAGAAGCCCTTGCGGTCGAACCCGGAGAACATGCACGGCACCGACTGCGCCGTATCGGTCCCGCACGAATAAGCTTTCCCGTAGTTGATGAGATCCGTGATGCTCGAGAGTGCCGGATTGGTGGGCCGCCCGTAGCCGTTGAGCGCGAAATGATCCGCACGCGCCGTTTCCCCGACCACGATGACGAACAGCGATTTTCGCGGACCTGTCGCGGCGGTGCGGTGAGCGTCTTCCCCGTAGGACGCATCGACCGTGACGGCCTTTCGACTTGCCCGGCGCCAGTAGTTCGACAACGCAGTGAAATAATTTACCGGGGTCAGCGTCAGTTTCAGTTCTTTGTGCTCGCGGCCGAGCGAAAGAATGTTTCCCCAGATCGGCAAGAGCACGACCGCGCAAACGGCCGTTGCGGCCGCCGCGTATTTGAGTTTTGCCAGCGTGTCGTCGCGCCAGGATCGCTCCGTCCATGGCACGAGGCAGAACAGCACCGCCGGCACCAGCCCGAGCATGAGCACGTAGCCGACAAGCTTGAATGTGGTGAGATCGCCGGCTTCGCGCGCGTCCGTCTCGAAAACGTTGCGCACCATCTGGACGTCGATGACGACGCCGTATTCGGTCATGAAATACGACGCTGCAGCCGTGACCGGCAACAGCACCAGGAGGATGCCGCGCAGCAGCGGCTTCAACGAAAATGCCAGCAGAACAAGATAAGCGATCAGCGTCGCAGCGACCGCGATCAAGCCGACGAACACCCACTCATGCACGCTCTTTGGCGCGACGATGGCCACGAATTTCTGCCAGAAAGCCTGGTTCAGAACCAGCGCAATGTAAGCAGCAGCGATGAGCGCCAGGATTTCTGGTCGCCGGGGTTTGAACACGAGTTATCCTGCGTCGACGAAACTCACCTGAACGCCGTGGCCCATGCGGCGTACGTGGTAATTAGTTCAGGGAGCGCCCGGCATCAATATCCCCGGCGGCCTATCGTCAAGCTGCGACGGTCTTTCTCGACGCGACCATGAGCCGTTCGAGTGTGGCTTCGGTCGACCGGTCGAGGCGGCCGTCCACGCGGCGCGGCCGGAAATGCAGTTGAAATGCCTTGAGAACTTTTTCGGTATTGGCGTCGAGCACGCCATTGGCTTCGACATCGTAACCATAAGCCGCCAGGTTCTCCTGGACGCCACGGACGCGCGGACCCTCGGCGCCCAATCCGAGACCCGGATCGTCGGCACGCACCGGCGACGGCCTCACCCAGAGCCCAAGCCCTTCTCTCGCAAGCAGCAGCCAGTTGAACTTCTCGCCCGGATCGATCTTCCGTCCCGGCGCAACGTCGGAATGCGCGAGGATATTCTCGGGCGCGATGTGGCGTCGGCGGACGATATCCTTAGAGAGCGCGATGACGGCGCGCATTTGGGCCGCCGGAAAATCCGGATACCCGTGCTGATGTCCTGGATTCTGGATTTCGATGCCGATCGAGCGCGAATTGATATCCGTCTCACCGCGCCAGCGAGAGACGCCCGCGTGCCAGGCGCGCAGCTCTTCGGGAACAAGCTGCGTGATGGCGCCGTCCTCATCGACGACGTAATGGCACGACACGCCGCTTTCGGGCCGTGCCAGCCAGTCGACTGCTTTCTCGGCCGACGACATGCCGGTGTAATGCAGGATCAGGAGCGACGGCTTCGCGCCGCAACGACGTGGCTCATGATTGCTGGCCGGACAAACGGCATTAGCGAGCAGCGTGTCCGGCGCGAACGTCACGGAGCCGATTCCAGCTCTCTCTGAGCCCGTTGTCCGCGCTCCTCGAGGATAGCGTCGTAAGCCGATGTGATCGCCGCGAGGCGGCGCTCGGCACCCGCGAGAAACTCCGGCGGCACACCGCGCGAGACCAGCGCATCCGGGTGATGGCCTTTGACCAGTTCGCGATACCGCGCCTTGATCTCCTTGTTCGACGCCTGCGGCGAGACATGCAGCACTTCGTAGGGACTGTCGGCCTCGACGACGAAGCCGCGACGCACGCAGCGGAACTCGCCCTCGCTCAAGCCGAAGATCTCGGCGACATGCGCGAGATAGCGATCTTCGTCCGGATGCAGCACGCCGTCCGCACTTGCGATGTGGAACAGGCATTCGAGCACTGAAATCTTGATCTCGTCTTGGCCTTCCAGGATGCGAGCGATCTGCGCGGCATACGTCTCGTATCCGGCGACGTCACGAGCGGCCAGTTGATAGAGCATGCGCACGTGCGCACATTCGCTTTCCGGTACTTTGAATTGCCGTTTGAACGCCTCAGCCTCGATCGGCAACGACACGCCGTCGGCCTTGCTCATCTTGGCGGCGAGCGCCACCACGGCGATCGTAAAAGCGACGCGGGATTGCGCCGGCGTCCCCTCGCCGTCGAAACCGAAGGCTTCCTTCATGTGGTCGATCGCGGAGCGCAAGCCTCCGCCGTACGCCACCACAGCGTTTTTCAAAAATTGCCAGGCCATTGGTCGTCCGTGAATATTCGCCTCGAACACGCCCGTCCGCCGCTTGGGCTATTTCCGAGGAGCATAGCCGACCCCGATCCGGAACACCCCTAAAATAACAGCAACCTGGTAGGAAAAGGGCGAATTTCTGATATGCGCCCAATGCCCTTCACATCACCCCGGTTGCCCGCCCTCGCCGCGTCGTGCCGTCAGGAAGGATTGAAACGCGGCTGCGTCTGCGGCCCGGCGTAAACCATCAAGATATTTACGAAATTCGTCTGCTTCGAGCTCGAGCTTTTTCAGCGTCGCGCGGCGGTAATCATCGAAGGCCGCATTTCCTGAAGGGGCAGTGGCAACGCCGAATTTGCGGCCGGCCCAGAACTTGCGCCTAAAGACGGCGCAAGCCACGGTAAGCAACAGAACCAAAGTCAAACCCGAACCGATGGCGTGCATGATGTGCGGCGGCAAGAGGTGAAGGTGGAACACGGTCGCAGTCTCCGCTCTGAGGATCCGAAGTTATGTGTCGACGGAGCGGCATGGCGGCCGCCCCGTCGCGCGATGACCTGAAATCAGGAAACCGGATTGGCGCCGGCGTCGGGACGGTCGCGCCGCTCAGACATGAACTGGTCGAACTCGGACTTGTCCTTCGCCTGCCTCAGACGCTCGAGAAATGCCCGGAATTCGCGCTCTTCTTCTTCGAGCCGTTTCAGCGTCGCCTCGCGATAATCGTCGAAAGCTTTGTTGCCGCTTGAATAGCTGCCGCGGCCGAAACCTCGGAATTCTCCCTCGACGCGTGACCGCGCCTGCTCGAACCGTTCCGCGAGCCGGCTTTCCCACCGCCCGCGCATGCGTCCGCCGTGCCAACCACAATTCATCCGTCCGCTCCACAGCATGTAGGCTAGGGTGAGAAGCCCAACCGGCCAGAAAACGATGAAGCCCAGAATCATCGCGGCAAGCCACGCTGGCCGGCCGAAATCATCGAGCGTCTGAACCACTTGCGTCATCACCACCCTCTCCTTCGATTTAGGATGTAAATGTATTTTACATTCACATACGTGGGCCCGCAAGTGCCCACGTCAAGGGAGGCACCCGGATTTTTCGCCTCTGGACAGAAACTCTATCGGCCGCCGCGCATGCGCTTCACGACCTCGATCGCGATTTCATTCTTGAAGGCGTAGGGGTCGACACTCACCCCGAGGATCGTTTGGCAATGCGGGCAGGTATAGGCCGCTCCGCTAAACGTGCCGCCCGCCATGTTGGTGATGCCGATCGGCTCGGCGCGAGCGCTTGCGACCGCGTTCTGGCACTTCGGGCATTTGCCGGCCATTTTCGGCCTCCTCAAACGTGCTGAATGACGATCAGAATTCTGACCCTCGAGCGCGAGCGCAAATCCGACGTTTCCCGCCAAAGGCAGTCCGAAAATGGTGTAGGCGGAGAAACGCGAAACCGGCAATCGCCTCGGGCAAACGAGCAGCGTTTACCGCGAGTTCCTTGTGCAAATCCGGTCAGCCACGCTTGGTCTTCCGGATGCCAAGCCCATCGAGATAGATCAGCACCGCCGCATCGAGCAGGTCTTCCGGCGCCATCGGAATCGGTCGGCGCGCTTCGTCCCCGCGCGCGAACAGCGACGCAATACCGTGCGCCTGGGCCCAGATATGCAGCGCCATCATCAGCACCGGTGGCCGCTCGCCCTCCGGCATCGTCGCTACCATCGCGGCGCAGGCGTCTTTCAGCACGCCGAACGCGCGTTCACCGGCGATGTGCAGATCCGGAAACGCCGCGAACGACAGACCCGATTCAAACATCGCCGAATATTGCGCCGGCTCTTGCCGCGCGAAATCGAGATACGCGCGCCCGACCCGCTCGAAGGCAACGAAGGCATCCGGCGTGCCGCCCGCCCAGGCCTGCTTGAGTTTGGCTTCGAAGGATTCGAACGCCCGCCGTGCAACGTCCGCCATCAGCGCATCGCGGTCGCGATAATGCCGGTACGGCGCCGCCGGACTGACGCCCGCCGCCCGTGCCGCTTCCGCAAACGTGAAGCCTGACGGGCCTTTTGCGGCAATAAGATCGAGCGCCGCCTTCATCAGGGCTTCGCGCAGATTGCCGTGATGATAGCCGCGGCGGGGTCCGCGCGACGGATCGTTATCCCAGGTCATGGGGCGCTTCTAGCGGATTTGCGCGCACTCTGCACGCAGGCCGCGGTTCGTGTCCGGAGTTACTTGCAGATATGCTTCAACCCCTGCAGTCCATGATGCGCAAGATCGAGATGGAAATGGTTGGCGTGAAGACTGTTGTAGTCCGGACTAAGAACCGTCGTGAAATATTCGCATGACCCGTCGTGAACCGTGCGCAGGAACGCTCGTTCGCGCGGCGAACCATTCCACCCGCGCAGCACGCTGACCGTGCTGCCGTCCGCCAACATGAACCCTCCGATGTCGATGGCATTGGCGTAAGCGTGCTCGGAGATCATCGCCCCTTCCACGCTGTTCATGGGCCGGCACGAGTACGACGCCAGCACCTTCAGCCCGACCAGTTCCTGGTGGAATTGATAGCGCGCGGCCGGCTCGACGACTTCTTTCACCCACCTGTCGATCTGCGGGATCATCGGGCATCGCAGCGACGCCGCCGGCTGCAGGACGACGCGGCCGTTGTCGGCGGCCGACATTTCGAACGGGTTTTCCGCCCCGCAAACGTTCGGACCCCCGAGCGCCGAACGCGCGCGGACGAATGCCGTCTGCTGGACCGTTCCGGACGCAAGGCAGGCGCGCTCTTCCGGTGAGCGCCACGGATCGCTTCTCACCTGGAAATCCGGCCCCGTCGTTCCGCATCCCCAAAGCAGACCGAGCCCTGAAAACATCAGGACGGCCGTAGGCACCAGAACTCGGATACGACGCGGGACCATAACGGGGCCAGTAAAAGGCGTTAACGTTAACGGCCGGTTAAGTCTCTCCCGCAGCGCCAACGGCAATCCGATTATTGCTGGTTTTTCCGACTGTTTTAGGCCGCCGGCCGGTCAAAGCCGGGGCAGACTACGGCGGCTTCGCGGCCGCCCGGCATGTGGCCGTCAAGGCGCACAGAGTTGTAGGACCAAAGTTATCCACAACGAAAAACATCCAGACATCTGCCTGAGACAGCCGCGTCATTGAGCAACGCTATTCCGGCAATCGCTCCCGGAGGCGCTGGCCGGGCTCGAAACTCGTATCTCGTGCGAGATCGGAAATGCGCCGCCAGCGTCTTCGATCGGATGTGTACCGCGTACCGGTCGGAAGACGCACCGCTGGAGGATAGGAAAGCACTCGCTCGAGGCCGTTAGGTCTCGCCGAGGGCGTGTGCCCTGAGAACCCTGGCCTGGGCTCCGCGATCATCCCCCGTGCCAGCCCGGTTCACTGGTTCTCAGGCGCACCGTCTCCTCGACCGTCGCTGCCTTCGAAAAACGCCAGCGCTTCGGCTTTAAATGTCCGGTCGCCGACGGCGCGATTGTGGTCCTTGCCTTGGATCGTATAGGCCCGCGCCCCGGGAATGAGTGCAGCGAGTTCGTCGGCCGATCCGCCGATGACATCCTGATCTCCGACCGCGACGAGCACCGGCACTGCGATCTCCTTGATCATTTCCGCCGTGATCGGCGCGCGCGACGAGCGGATGCAGGCGGCCAACGCTTTCAAGTCGCTCTTCGTCTGTTCGGCGAAAGCCCGAAACGTCCGCGCAGTCGGATTGGAAACTTCATCGATGGTCGGAGCCTCAAGCGCCCGCGCGATCGGCCCGGTGCCTGCCATGCCGCGCACCATGTTGACGCCGAGTCCTCCGAAAACGACCCGCGCCACTCGATCGGGGTGCGTCAACGCCAGGAACGCCGAGATCCGCGCGCCCATCGAATATCCAATGACGT
>JBEVLH010000125.1:0-2720 GCA_040509255.1 Hyphomicrobium sp.
TTCTCGCGCTCGAAGCTGGCGAACAGGTTGGCGAGCAGCTGGGCTTCGACGCGAAGGTTCTCGCGTTCGGCGGGATTCATGCGCGGCGGCGCGTCGAGTGGCACCGCGACGTAGTAGTCGCCGTTCATGTCGAAGACGACGTGGCGGAACAACTCGAAGTTCTCGCGGATCTGCTTGTCGCGGTGAATGTCGTTGAAGCGCGACAGGATCTCGATGACGGGTCCGCGCTCGGCGGCCTGCATCTTCGGCACGAGGCCATCGAGGCGGCCACCGGGACGTTTTCCCATCGAGACGAGGAAGAGGCAAAGATCGACGAACAGCGCCACGGCGAGCGGAACGTAGTCGCGCTTCGACAGGCCGGATGCCAGTTCGCCGCCGCTGCGTGCCTCAGGCGGGTTCTCGACCGATTGGATGGCCTTCTTCTGCAGCTCGCGCAATTCGTCGGCCGAGGGCGGCATCTTGAACGCGAGCAAGCCGTAAAATGTCGTGGTCAGTCGGCGGAAGGCTTCGATGGTCGCTTCTGAACCTTCGACAGTCGCGATCTCGGGCTTCTGCAACTCGGGCAACTGGTCGATGGCTTTGGTGACGCCGCGCAGCGCCATCTGCAACTGAGGGTCCGGGCAGGAGACGCTGCCGTTCTTGCCGTCACCGAACGTCGTGCGCTCGGCACGGTCGGCGAGATCGGAGCGGATCTGGCGGAGTTGCGGATCGGTGCGGAAGGCGTTGAAGCCGGTGGCCGTCAGTTCGAGCTTGTGTCCAAGCGCGCGCATGAATTCGTTGCGCGTGCCGGTTTTCGGATCGAACGTCGAAGCATCGGCGGTGACGATCTTGGCGAGGTCGCCGTTCAACGCTTGCATGTCAGTCTTGACCGCGCCGATGCGGCCCTTGACGAAATCGGATGCGAACGAGAACCGCTGGGCGTCTTCCTCACGCATTTTACGGCGCGGACCGTCGCCCGGTTTCGAGTTCGGGCACGAGGTTCCTTTGGTCTGCTCGAGCGCGGCTTTCTCGGTCGAGACTTGAGTGAGTTGCGTCAGTGTCGCCTGCAGCTGCTCGAGGCGCGTTTCGGCGCCGTGGAGCGCGTTCTGGACTTCCGTCACGGCGCTTTCGGCGGAGCGGGACGCTTCGCCCCGGCTTTCGAGGACTTTCCAGTAGAAGCCGAAGCCGAAGCCAATCGAAATCAGCGACAGGAAGACGTAGCCGCCGGCGTAAAACAGTTTGGTGACGAACGGATGCGGGCGGAACAGCTGATCGAGCAGCCAGACGATCATCGTCATCAGCATCGCGACCGAGAAGCCGACGATGACTCGATGGACGATCGGCAGATCGCCCATGTTAGCTTCGATCAGTTCGAGCATGCCGACGTAGGTCGCGACCCAGGACAGCGCGCCGAGGCCGAAAATCAGGATCGCGCGCTTCCAATCGCGCGGCGGTTTTTGCGGCGCGTCGGCGTCGCCGCGCGCGTCCGCGTAAAGGCGCATCGAGCCCGCCTCGCGTCCAAGACCCTCGAAGTTCATGCCGCCAACCCTACCCAAGAGAGACGAGCAGACTCTGCGGCCAGTCCGCGTTTTTGATGGTTAAACTACGGCTGAGCAATGTCGGACTGTCGGCGGATTTCCAGCGCGCGGATGAATGGTGGCTCCAACGACTCCTACGCTGGATCCCCGGCCTTCGACGCGCTCGCGCGTGCGGCCGAGGATACGGGGAAGTCAATTCACGGTCAGCGTGCGGAGTTGTTTGTCGGACGGTGAGCGATCGCGGATCGTGGGGTTCGCACTCGCCGACACGCGGGGCTCGGGCGAAGCAGCGGCGACCGGAACGGTGCGGCGCTGAGGCAGGAAATCGCGGCGAGGATGAACCTTCGCGTCGGCCGAAAGATCCTGAAGCAGGACGTCGAGCAATGGCGCCGCGATTTGCGCCGCGTGAAGATCGCGCGCCCACGGCTGCGACGCATTCCCCGTGCCGACCAGCACGACATAGGAATAGGCGGCGCCGTTCGCGAACTGCAGTCCGCCCGATGCCCAGGCGTCGACAGTCGCGTTGGGGTCGAGGGTGACGGACGTACCCGTTTTCGCGAAGTGCAGGCGCAGGTCGCCGCGACGGCGCGCGCACCATTGGCTCAAGCTTTTCAGCGTACCGTATGACTGGCCACCGGTCTGATAGCAGAGCGGGGCTTCGAGCAGCGTCCGGATCAATCCCGCCGCACTCGGCCGGATCAGCGCCTTCGGGATGATCGCGGGCCGGGCTTCGGCAGCGACGCCGCCACCGTGCTCGCCCTTCTGGGTATAGTCGTAGGCGGCGATCAGCGTCGGCGGGCGGATTGGCTTGGTGCCGCGGCCGATGAGCGACGCAAGAATGACGCTCGACATGAAGTGGACGCGGCGCGGCGCGCCCGCGATCTGTCCGAGGACGACGGCGGTGGAGGGCGGTGTACCGCCGAGTTCGGCCTCGGGCGGCATCGTGAAGCCGAAGCCGTCGATCAGCCGCTTGATCGGCACCTGTCCGAGTTGCGCGCCGCGATTGATCAGCGGGGCATTGAGCGAGCACGCGAACGCGACGACGGCTCTGCGGCTGCCCGTGCTGCCGCCTTTGGCGCAGGTGTCGAGGCCGCCCGCCGGCGCTTGCGGGTCAGAGTAAAGGCTATCGGGACCGTCGCGGCCCTGGTTGGCGAGGGCGACGGCCAAAATCATCTTGCCGGTCGAAGCGACCTGTCGGCTTTC
>JBEVLH010000126.1:0-3126 GCA_040509255.1 Hyphomicrobium sp.
AGCCCCCAGATCGCGACGACAACCGCACCCGGCACGCCGAAACGCTTCTCAATACGATCGAGAAGGGCACCATAGCGTTGCATCAGAGTGCGTCCGCGCCGGATCATCGCGCCATTCACGCGGCGGGCGTAAAACTGTTCGAAGCTCAGTTTGAAGGAATGCTGCGAACGGTCGAGACGAACGATGGTCGGATCGTAGGAGACGCCCGACAGGGCCGCCAGAACCGTTCCTGAGCGGATGCCTTGGGCAGCAGCCTGAAGCCGAAAACGCTGGAGCCACGCGTTGAACCCGGCGGGTCCGCTGCCGCATTGGGCGAGCGCGTCGGTGGTCGAGGCGGTTAAGAGCAGGGCGACAAGCGCCGCCGCTGTGAGCTTGGCTTTCAACGCAGCTTTCGGGGCGGCGACGGAGTGAGACGGCATAGAGTACGTTCCGGGGAAAATCGCATTTGAGGGGAGGTAGGGCGCCCGTGGAGGCCAGTTACCTTACTGTCACAGATTGCGTGCACGGCCAAACGCGTTCTCGTCCCCGGGCCCGGCGCGGCCTTCGAAAGGCAACTTTAGTGCGACATGCGACTGTTCCGCTGGGAACAGCCCTGCGGCAGGCATGCAGGCATGGTGTCCGTTCGAACGAGAAGGCGGATGCCTGAACTATGACAGAAGTTGCACTTTGGCTCGGAGACCTTGGGGGGGTCTTGATTGGATTGGTCGTCGTCGGAGCCTTGATACTTTGCATTTCGGTGAGCGTCGAAGACGCGCCGAGCTTTTCCGGGTTTTTGCGCCGGACAAAAGTGGAGGCCGACGAACCGCGACCTGCGCGGGAAGCGTCGACCAACGAGTCGCGTCAGGAGAGCGGGAAGAACGTGCGCTCGGCGCGACGGTCGGGATGATGTGTTCGTAGCCGCCGACGTGCCCGAGACCGTCATCCCCCGCTTATCGCTGAGGATGACGCTTGCAGGGTGACCGTATCAGAGTTTGCAGAAGGTCGCTTGGGCGTGGCACGTCCACGTCAAGCCGTCTTCGGAGCAGCGGTATTTACGCGGACTGAAGGTGTAGCCCGGCGTGCCGGCGCCGGTCATCCAAACCGCCCAGACGCCCCAGTCGGTAGACTGAAGAAGCGCTTCGTCGGCTTGGAATTTTGCCGTGTCCTCGGTAAGGGACTCGCCTTTCGAGTACTTCTTGAAGCACGACGATCTGGCGTCCGCCGGCGCGGCGGCCAATGTCGCGGCGGCGAAAGCCGCCAAGCTCAATCCGATCAATTTGTGCATTTGCTTCACTCCTGGATGTGAAAAGCGAAGCAAGCGTGCCATGGCGCTGCGAACATCGTTTATCACAAATAGGTAAGGCGAGAGATTCCAGGGGACGCGAGTCGCGCGTGCATCACTCCTCGCGGGGATTACGGACTCGCCGGCGCCTGCTCTATCCAGACCGTCATTCCGGGTTCCAGGCCGTCGATCGCATCGGTCGGGTCGAGGCGCACGAGGAAGCTGTTGAGGTCGTGATCGTTGACGGCGCGGGCGGCGCGCCAGACCGCGAATTCGCCGAGCGGCAAAAGCTCCGTCACCCGCGCCGGTATTTTCCGCACGTTCGAACTCTCGTTGGATGCGAGGAGAGTGATGGGCGCGCCGATCGCGATCTTTCCGAGGCGATCTTCGCGGATCGTGAATGAAAACCAGCGCTCGTGGGGGGCATTGAGCGTGAGGATGGTCTGGCCAGGCGATATCACTTCACCGGGCGAGGCGACCAGGATGCCCACCACGCCGTCGACCGGAGCGGTGATGGTAATTTTCGCGAGTTGGGCTTCGACGTCGGCTGTCGCGGCGGCAGCGAGGACGACCTTCGCGTCCGCGATGGCGCGCTCTTCGATGGTCGGGCCGGCTTTATCGCGGGCAACCTGGGCTTCGAGTTCCGCAAGGTTGCCCTCGGCCTTCTTGAGGGTGTTCTGGGCCTCGTCGAGCTTCTGCTGGCTGGTATAGTTTTGAGCAGCGAGAGCCGCGGTGCGATCGTATTGCTGGCGCGCCAGCAGGACGTTGGATTTGGCGATCTCGACGTTATGCTCGGCGATCGCGACCTCCTCCCGGCGCACTCCGGCGAAGACATTGTTGCGATCGGCGTGTGCCTGCTTCTGGGCGGCTTTGCTCTGCTCGACGGAGGCACTCAGCTCCGGGCTGTCGAGGACGGCGAGGACGTCGCCCTTGCGAACGTGCTGACCGGACTTGACGGCGATCGACGTCAGGCGCGCGCTGACTTCTGGCGCAACGTGAATTTCGGTTTCTCGCACGATGCCGATGGGAAGCGCGTTTTCCGCCTTCGGTTCGCGATGGAGAAAATAGAGGCCCGAGGCCGCAGCCAGCGTAATCAATCCGAGCAGGAGCAGGCGGCGCATCACGATCTCCCGTTCGAAAGAGTGGCGGTCCGGCGCCCGAGCAGCCAGCCCGAGAGCGCGGTCAGGGCGGCGTAGATCGCGACAAGCACCCAGAGATTGATCCAATCGCGAGACACTTCGTGCAGCGTCGCGCCCATCTGGTTGATGCGCACGAGCCCGTCGATGGCGGACGTGCTGGGGAAGATGAAGCTGAAAGAGCGAAGCGTCGATGGAATTGCTTCGATGGGCCAGGAGACGCCGACCAAGAAGAACAGCGGCAAGCTGGACGCGATCAACAGGACGACGGCGGTTTCGCGGCGTTTAAACCAGGAGCCCGCGAACTGCCCGAGCAGGCTGACCGACAGCACGAACGGGATCGCCAGCATCAGAAGATCGAGGACGCGGTTGGAGTATGCAAAGCCATAAATGCGCGGCAGCACGATCAGATAGAGCGCGAGTGCCGGCAAGGCGAGACAGAGATGCGCGAGCGCTTGGCCAATCACGGCGCGAATGCCTTCGCGGCGTCGAAGGCCCGTGACGCCACCCCGCTGATAGGTGACACCGCCGAGCGTGGCCGAACCCATGAGCAGCGTTTGCTGGATGATCAGAAGAAACGCGGCCGGCACGACGTAGCTCGCATAACCGCCGGTGGGGTTGAACAAGGGCTCGCTCAACGCTTCGACGGGAGAGACCTTGATGATGCCGGCGCGTGCGAGGCTGCCGTTCAGGCGGGCGCCGTGGGTTGCGATGTTCTGGTTGACGACG
>JBEVLH010000127.1:0-4105 GCA_040509255.1 Hyphomicrobium sp.
CAAGTACACCGACGCGTTCGCCTTTGCGGCAAAACACTTCCGGGGAGACCAAACCGCCGCTGTGGAGGCCCTGATACGCAGCGGGCCGAACGTGAAGTACGTGCCCAACAATGCGTATGCCGACGCGAAGCTCATCATCGCTTGGTGGGTCGGCGCGCTGGCGCGCCGGCTACCCTCCGGCATGGCCGTGTACGCTGTCTCGCCCGGTGCGTCGAACGCCACCAACGTGGCGCGAAACGCTGACCCGTTGGTGAAGTATATGATGATTCCGATCGTGAACCTCATTCCCGGCATGAATCAGACGCCGGAGACCGCAGCCCGCCGGTACCTCCAGGCGTCGCGGTTCGGAACCGACGTCTCAGGGCAATTCTTCGCCTCGGCTCAAGGGAAGTTCTCAGGCCCAATGGAGGTTCAGCGCCAGACACATCTGCACAATCGCGCAAGCCAGGAAGCCGCGTGGCAGGCCGTCGTCAAGGTCTCCGGCGTCGACTTGTCTAACCCGGCATCCTTAAGCGCGGTGTCCTGAATGCGAGCAATCCCGGCGGAATGGACGTCGATGTCGAACCTACTCCGCGCCCACTGGATTAGCGTTACTGCTCGACTTTCAAAGTATAAGCCGGATTTTATTCCGGTAAGTACGGGCCCAGAATGCTCGAATCTGCCTGTCTTCATACGAATTGCCATGGCTTTCGGGGCGTCCTTTCTTTTTGGACGGCCGGCGAAATCCCGGATCGACAGTTCAGGCACAGGGTGATGCTTAGAACAAGCGATCAGTTTACGGCTTGAGTTGAGCCTGGTCTTGCGTGGCCCTCTACAAACTGAATCGTCCCCTTGTCGGACCGCACGGCGCTTAAAGCCGGATCTTGCAAGACAACCACCCTTGTTCCCATCGGCACGCGAGAAAAGAGATCCACCACATCATGATCCAGAAGCCTGATGCAGCCACTTGATGTCGCCTTACCGAGAGCGCGCGGCTGGCCGCCGCCGTGGATGCGGTAAAGCGTGTCTTTCTCGCCTTGAAAGAGGTAAAGCGCCCGCGCGCCGAGTGGATTGTCCGGGCCGCCCGGCATGCCATGCGCGTAGGGGATCGTTCTGGCGTCCCTCGCCAACATCTCGGGAGGAGGTGTCCAAGTCGGCCATTCCATTTTGCGACCGACTCTGGCGACGCCGCCCCAAGCGAAACCTTGCCGCCCAACTTCGATGCCGTAGCGGAGCGCTCGTCCGTTGTCGCCGATAAGGTAGAGATAACGATTTGGTGTGTCGACGATGATCGTACGCGGAGGCTCGGTGGTGCTGTAACTCACTTCCTGCCGGCGAAACTTCGGATCTAATCTTTGAAGGTCGAGTGCGGCGATAGGAAATCGTTCGTGGTCAAGGGCCGCGTAATTCCTTTTGTCCTGCTCGCTGACCTCGTACGGCGCCCTCAACCAGTCCAGGTCGTCATCAGCCGCACATCCCGAAAGGAGAAAAGCGAAAGCGACCAAAAGTATTTTTTGACTTGCCATAGGTGACCCCCAAAGATCCGTTTATTTCGTCACACGGTTCACTTGCGCCCGAAGAGCCCAGCTCTAGCGCGGGCTGTGGCCTGCCCATCGTCCAGAAAGGGGCGCAGGGCGAAAACCATCGGGATGACGGCGGCCGCCGTGAGAGCCGCCGCGCCGACGCCGACGGTGCGGTCCCAGTGGTCCGCAATCATCCCATAGGCGATTGGCGCCAATCCCCCAGAACCGAGGACACTCGTGTAGAACAGCGCGAAGGCCCGCCCGACGTCGCCGTTTTTCGAGAGTTCCGGTACGGTCCCGTAGAGGACCGAGGATGTGCCATTGAGGACGATGCCGAGAAGCGGCAGAAGCACCAATGTCGGCGTGAGCGGCAAGCTCAAGGTCGCGACCATAAAGATGGCTGTCATCGCTTCCGTGGCGATCACGCTCCAGACGACACCGAGATGTTGGCCGAGCCAGCCGCAACACGCTTTGCCGAGAGCGCCACCCGCAAACAGCAGCGCGAGGCCGATGCTCGCTTCGTCGCCGTCCTTGGCATGGAGAAGAAACGGCAGAAACAGAAGATACCCCATGCGCGTCGCTGTATCGAATGCGCCAATGGCGAGAAGCAGACCGAACCCGCGGCCATCTCGACCTTTCGCTTCCAATACCTGTTCGAGGTGAGGCGTGAAGGGGCGCTGCGGTAAGAGCGCCAGCAGAGCGAAGGCAACTGCCAAGCCGATGAAAGCCATAAGGCCTACGATCGGCCGCCACGCCATGAGCGGCAGCAGCAATGCGACCATCGCGGGAAAAATCGCTTTCCCGAGATCGCCGGAGAAATTGTAGATGCCAAGCGGTCCCCGCGATGCCTTACCGTAGGTATCCGTAACGAGGAGCGACGCGCGCGGGTGCTGGATGCTTGATCCCAGGCCAGCGAGAACAAGACCGGCGCAAAGACCGGCCAATCCGAAGGGAAGCGCTACGACGAGAAATCCGGCCGCGGCGAGGAATGTCGCTAATGCGAGCGCGATGCGCGGGCGCAGCCGAGCAGTAAGGCGGGTGGCCGGAACCTGCAACCCACCCATCGTCCCGTAATAGAGTGCCCGAACAATGGCTAGACCGGCGTAGGAGAGTCCGAATTCCGTCTGCCAGACGGGTAAAAGCGCGTAGAGCTGGTCCGTATAGCCGTCATGGAGGAAGTGCGCGAGGGACGCGCCCGCGAGACTGCGCCGTTGCCGGGAGCATAGCGTATCGTGATCCCGCTCCGCCGTCGTCGTACTTTGCATGCTGGTTTCGCTCATCGAGCAGACTCTATACCCGTGAGTTTTTATCGAATAGGCTCGGAGTTCTCACCTGTATCGGCACTTTTTCTCACGGGTCTTATGCGCCGCTTACCTCCGCTCAATGCCCTACGCATCTTCGAAGTTGCCGCTAGAACCGGCAGCTACGCCGATGCGGCGGCACAACTCGGATTAACTCACGGCGCCGTCAGCCGGCAGATCGCGGCACTCGAGACATGGCTCGGTCAACGCCTCTTCGTCCGTGTCGGCCGCCGTATGATAGCGACGCCCGCTGCACGTGCCTTTGCCGCTGAGGTCAGCCAGTCTTTCGACCGCGTCAGCATAGCCGCGGAAGCCTGCGGACATCCGTCCGTGCGCCACATCCTTCGCGTCAACGCCCCGACTACCTTTGCGATGCGCTGGCTGATCCCGCGGCTGGATCGATTTCATGCCGAGCGAGACGACGTCGAAGTGGTCGTGAAAACAGCGACGACGCTCCACGACGACTTGCGAGGTGGCTTCGACGTCGCCATTCGGCGCGGTGTGTCTGATCAATCCGTGTGGCCGCAGTACCGGGCGGTGTATTTTTTGGATGAAGCCGACACGCTGATTGCCAGTCCAGCGCTGCTTAAACGCTCGCCTCTTCGGCAACCCGCCGATATTGCAAACCATATCCTGCTCGGGAGCGAGACGCGCCCAGGCGACTGGGCTGATTGGCTTGAGCACGCGGGACTATCACAGCGAGCCGGGCAGCAGCGGCGGGTCTTCGATCATTTTTTTGTCACGCTCCAGGCGGTGGCCGATGGATTGGGGATTGGCGTCGGGCCCCTGCCCGTTCTTGAGGCTGATCTTGCATCTGGACGTCTGGTGGCGCCGTTTCCGACGATCGTCGTGCCGCGCACGGGCTATGTCGCTCTCATCCCCTTCGATGCGGATAAAACGACATCGCTGAAACATTTTATCGATTGGCTGGTGGCCGAGAATTCACAACACACGGCCTAACCGGACTGCACCGCCAGGCCGTCGAAATCTGTTTCGAGCCCTATCGAACACGATATCCGGAAAGGGGGTGGCTGGCATCAATGCGCCGCTGTCGATAGCAGAATCGGACGTTGGTGGACGTTGCCGAAGTCGGAAATTTCTCGTCGCCCGAGATGGCCGCTCTCGAAGGCGAGGTGGGCTTGACCTACGGTCCGGCTATTCATGCTCCCGACGGACGCGATCGAGGATGACGGCTAAGATGATGACGACGCCGACGGCAAGCGTTTGATAAAAGTCCGAGATGCCGATCATGTTCATCGCGTTCGAGAGCATCCCAAGGATTAACACGCCATAGAAAACTTG
>JBEVLH010000128.1:0-14160 GCA_040509255.1 Hyphomicrobium sp.
CCGCGTTGCGCTTGGAAACGTCACAGACAGAAGGGGAAAGCGAAATGCCGAAGGAAAACGATCTCGAAGGCAAGCAAGACATGGGCGGGAAGCACGGCGGCCAGGCCGGCATGCCCAAACCGGAGAACCGAAGTGCGGCTCAGCACGGGATTGTCAAAGACGAGAAGGGTCAGGAACAACCGGCAGACAAGGAGCGTGCTCAACAAGTCGAAACGCAAAAGCCTCGAGATCACTCAAATTGATGATAAATGCCTCGCGGTTCCTTCAGCCGATGCTGGCATGATCCGAACAACCGCGGTCGCGACGACTACCGCGGGAAGCCCAATGAGCCGTCACTGATCTCGACCCAGTGGCGGCTTTTTGCTGACGACACCGTGAAGGGGCGACGGCCGTGGAGCGCCCGCGCCTATTTGGCTCGTCGCCAAGTGATTTCCAGTACGCCTGCTGGTGCCTTTGGGTTGATGAAGCGCATTTCAGCCGCGGTTATTGACGTAACGATACGGCTTTGATCGGTCCCAACCATGTTGGGAAACGTCGCTCCTTCAACTTTGGGGATGATGGTTTTCGTCTCTTCATCAACAGTGTAGGTGCCGTAGTAGGCAATTGAGCCTGCGACGATTGCCTTGGCCTCTTCCGCAGTCGCCTTGTCTCGATTGTTAGCGGCCAGCTTGGGAAGGTCATTCGCGACATTCACAAAGGCGAAGTAACCGTCAGGCGCATAAACGACGACACCTTGGCCTGGTCGATCTGTCTTCTTGCCATCTGGCGCAGTAACGGTGGTTGAAACGTGAATCCAAGTGCCGAGTATTTGCTCTTTCAGTGAGGCTTTCTGAGCAGAAGCACCCATGGTGGTAAAAGATACGAGAAACAACAAGATAGCGGTCAAGCGTTTCATCTGGATCCCCTCGAGTGAACGGAGGCTGAAACCTGGCGCACTTGCCAGCGCACCCGCAGTATGTCCGCGAATAAAGCTGATCTCAAGGGAGCCCGGAGAGGCCGCAATAGAGGACGCAGAACGGATTTTTTGTGAAGCTATCGATTGAGCTTCCTTGCGTCTACCGGGTCGTCAGGTGAACGCAGGCCGAATCCCGGCGAGCCGATTGGCTTCCCGTTTGCGGCGGTCCCTATGCCAACGCCCGGACCGCTACGGCGCGGTCATTGTTTTGCGGAGCACTGGTGGCATGGATCTTAGGCTGGAATTTTCAAACGGTTCTATGTTGCGCGTTATCCCGCAGGTTGTAAGCTACTGATTGTCAGCGACCGCCGATGCGGGGTACCCAGCACCGCCCGCGACGAGTGAGATGATTCCAGCGATAATGACACGCGCACCCCGAACTGATGCGAGCTGGTCGGCCACTCTCGAAAGGATCTTGGGTACCTTTTCACCAGCCTCCTTCATCACTGAAGGTGCCTCTTCGTCTTCAACGTCGGTGGCAATTTTTTCCAGTGACGCAACACTTTTGCCAGCGGAGTTTATCCGCATCTGCAGTGCCTCGGTAACGCGGTTCGCCCTTCAGATCCTGTCATGGTCAGGGAGGTTGAACGGTTGAGATCAAATGAAGCTGAACCCCCACATAAACTTAAATCCTCAACGACAATGTCGCCAATTGCTCCGAATTGCGTCGAAATAGTCCTGCAACGGAAGATCCGGCAGTTTTACGTCTTCCTCCTTATTACGAATCGGCTAATTTTCCTTAATAATTGGAGGCCGCCATGGACGATGAGAAAGAACATACCCCGAGTGCGGGTGCGAAAGAACGGGCCAAGCCCAGCACGATCACGGAGGGCGTCGGCAACCTCGTTCAGTCCGTCTCACACCTCGTGAAGGAAACGGCCTCCGTCGTGACCGGTCACCTAAAAAGTCCTGCAGCTGTCTCTAAGCGGATTGAAACGGCTGTTCCGGAAATTGAAGAGAACTATGACGCACCGCCGATGACTGCGGATGAACTAGCGGAGCACGCGGCAGCGGACAATCAGCCTGGCGAGATGGTCCCGGCGGTAATTCCGATCGGCATCGAGGTCATAGGCACCCCAGACCCGTCGCCGCCCCATCTTTTTGATGCAGCGCCAAAGAAGCTGCGAGCAAAACGCAAAGTTCGCTCCAAGTCGGGCACCAACAGATTGACGAACGTTCTCGCCAACCCGTCCGCTCCCAAGAAGGCCGCCGCGAAGAAAAAAGCGGCAAAGAAAGGCGCAAAGAAAGCCACGAAGAAATCGAAAAAGACGGCACTCAGGAAGGGCGTGAGAAAGCCTAGGCCGAAGAAGTCCGTCAAAAAGGCAAAGGCGTCAGCCAAGAAAACAGGTGCGAAGAAGATTGTGAGAAAAAAGAAGAGGTCGGAAGAGTAAATTTGCGATGACCTCCGACGTGTCTGTCCTGGAAAAGAGACGTTGCCAATACCTCAATGAAAACCGGGCCACCGAACTTTCACGAATCCCAAAGTGATGCCGGTGATCCTGACGACGGCCGAGGAGGTCTAGACCTGGATGACCGCGCCTTCCGAAGAGGCCTTGAAGCTGCAGCGGCCGCTGCCAGACGGCGCGCTGCGGATCGTCGCCCGTGGCGTAAAGGAGGGTGATCGCTGCCCCGGCCGCTCGATGATTGACTGCACGCGAGTCGTGCAAACGAAAAGACCGCCCGGAGGCAATCTCTCTTTCATCCAATTACTTGAGCTTCCTTGCATCAACCGGATTCTCTGGCGGACCGAGGCCGGATCCTGGTGAGCCAATTGGCTTTCCGTTGGTGGCTGTCCCAACAGCAACGCCCGGTCCGCTAACGGCCCCCTCGCTGCTCGAGGATGCGTTTGTATTGATTCTTGTCGTCACAGCGTTTTTCGTATCTTGATTGGTCTGCTGCCCGGTCTGTAGCGACTGCTGGGAATTGATCCCGCCGCACGTTGTTTTGCCGGACGTCGCCGTGGCAGCACCTGATGGCACGCCGCCGCAAACCACCACTTCCTCCGCCGCTACCGCCGCCAGCTTGAGCCAGCGCAGGAGCTTTTTCCCGATGCTTATGTTTGCTGTGATGCACTTCGATGCGGGCCCAGCATCATAAGGCTAAGCAGTCTAGCAGTAGAGCCTAGCGATCAGAATTGAACCTTCGGGGCGGCTCAGCGTTACACCTCCGCAAAAGAGTAGCCAAGATGTTTAGAAAGCTCGCGACAAATCTTATCGCGTTTTCGATAGTTCTTTGGGTTGCGGGTTGCAGTGACCCAAGGGACACCAACACAGCTGAACAGGGTTACGGTACAACCCCGACGTTGCCTCCACCGCAGAGATCGTGGTTGCCCACAGTTAATATTGCAACGGCAACCAGTTGGCTGAACGGTGCGAAGCCGAAGGCTGCGAGCGGCATGACCGTCAACGCATTTGCTACCGGTCTCGATCATCCGCGCACCGTTTATGTGTTGCCTAATGGCGATGTGCTTGTCGCCGAAAGTAACGCGCCACCTAAACCAGACGATGGAAAAGGGGTCAAAGGCTTCATTATGAGGCAGGTTCAAAGCTGGGCGGGCGCAGGAGTGCAGAGCGCTAATCGGATTAGGATCTTGCGTGACGCCGATGGTGATGGTGTCGCTGAGACCAAGAGCGTTTTCCTTAGTGATTTGAACTCTCCGTTCGGCATGGTCTTGGTAGGAAGTGATCTCTTTGTCGCGGAGTCTGATGCAGTTCGCAAGTTTCCCTATCAAACCGGCAGCCTTAAGATCGATAGCAAAGGCGAAAAGATTGCAGACCTGCCGGCGGGATCAATCAATCACCATTGGACTAAAGATCTCGCTGCCAATGATGACGGCAGCAAGCTTTTCGCGACCGTTGGCTCTAATTCAAACGTAGGGGAGAATGGCATGGCGGCCGAGGTCGATCGCGCCGCAGTCCTCGAAATCGATCGTGCCACAGGCGCGTCTCGCGTGTTCGCGTCAGGTCTGCGCAATCCCAATGGTCCGTCGATCAATCCTCAGACCGGTGACTTATGGGTCGTTGTGAATGAGCGTGACGAGTTGGGCGATGATCTGGTGCCTGACTACATGACCTCCGTAAAAGACGGAGCGTTTTATGGATGGCCATATAGCTATTTTGGTCAACATGTTGACGCCCGAGTGGAGCCGCAACGGCTTGACTTGGTCGCCAAGGCAATTCCGCCGGATTATGCCCTAGGAGCACATACCGCATCATTAGGTCTCACCTTCAACATCGGCAAACGCTTTCCGCAGGAAATGGAAGGGGGCGCCTTTGTGGGTCAACACGGATCCTGGAATAGGAAGCCGCGCTCCGGCTACAAGGTCATTTTCATTCCCTTCAAGGATGGGAGGCCAGCAGGGCCACCCCGCGATGTGTTGACCGGCTTTCTAAACGAAAAAGGTGAAGCGCAAGGACGTCCTGTTGGTGTCCGCATCGACAAGCAGGGAGCTTTGCTTGTGGCTGATGATGTTGGCAATGCGATATGGCGCGTCGTGCCGTCCACAAACGCCGCAACGCGTTGAACGCTTCGGTTAACTTCTCTCGACCGCGAACTGCTCGACAAGCTGCTGCTGGATCGTTCCGGCCGACTCAACGCCCTCAGGTACGAAGCCGAGGCGATCGGAAAGTTTGTCGCCCCCGAATGTTCAGCAAACCACGATCGAGTATCAGACCCGCCAAGCCTGCGGCATCCTGCTCGGTAGGCTGTCATGATCGAGCCCAAGGAAATGGTCATCAGGCAAGCCTACGAGCTTTGGCAGCAAGCCGGCCAGCCCCTCGGAATACGACGCGTCTACCATCGTGCCAAAAGCGAGCTTCGCCAAGTTCTCAAACGGAAGCAGACGCTTCACCGAGATCGTCGGCGCCCGTGCTGTTCTAGGAAGCCATCATCGACAGTTAGGTTGTGGTGGTCCACGAGGACGGAGAAACCTTCCGAAGCTGCAAGCCGGGCTGGCGCGGGCAGACAATTGTGCGATCAGAGAGCCTGAGGCAAACTGGGTTAAGCTGTTTGCCGACATCGAATATCGGAACATCACGTCCGAGGGCCTAAGCGAGGGAGCCGACTGATGGTCAGATCAAACGCGGGAAGCCGTAAGACTACGGCCACCACAAAACTGTTGCTTGCCGGATGTACGTTTTGACTTAGCCTTTTGCGGATGAAGCTAGCGCTATTCGGTAGCGAGAGATCGGCAGCAACCGTTGGTCAGAACGAACCTTCTCGTGAGCAGTCGCTCCAGCTGGTGAATGCTTCAATCGCATCATAGATCCCGAGATGCAGGACGACGTCATCGCGCGCTCCGAGCTTCGCGCCATTCGCATTTTCTAAATTTGCTGAGGCGTTGATCAAGCAAAGAGCAGGCATTAGGACCGCTTTAATCCGGCTCCAGTCTCAAACGAAGGGTGAAGCGACTGATCAATACCAACCGTAGGGGCTCAGCTGGACAGATAGCTGATACGTGCGACAGCAGCCTACAATAGCTTGTCAAGGGTTATCGGAAGATCGCGTACGCGCTTGCCGGTCGCGTTGTAGACGGCGTTGGCAACGGCCGCGCCGACGCCGGTAATGCCAATTTCGCCGACGCCGCGTGCGCCCATCGGTGTCCGCGGGTCGGGCTCGTCAGTCCACATGATCTCGATCTTGGGTACGTCGAGGTGCACTGGCACGTGGTATTCGGCGAGGGAGGGGTTCATGATCCGGCCGGTCCGGCTGTCGAACTGCGTTTCCTCCATCAGGGCCAGCCCGAGGCCCATGATGATGCCGCCGCGAAACTGGCTCGCGGCCGTCTTGGGGTTGATGATCCGTCCGCAGTCGAAGGAGCCGAGAAAACGGCTGATGCGGATTTCGCCGGAGACCGCATTGACGCGCGCCTCGCAGAACATCGCGCCGTGGCTATGCATCGACCAGTGCTGCACTTCCATCGGCATCGGCGCTTCGGCTTCGACCGTGATCTCCTCCCGCTGGGCGCGTGCCAGGATGGAGGCGTAGCTTTCCCGGCGGTCGGAATCCTCGAGAGAGGCAAGCCCGCCATCCAGCCCGCCGACTTC
Organism: Hyphomicrobium sp.; assembly: GCA_040509255.1. Lineage (GTDB taxonomy): Bacteria > Pseudomonadota > Alphaproteobacteria > Rhizobiales > Hyphomicrobiaceae > Hyphomicrobium_B. The sequence goes on from JBEVLH010000128.1 coordinate 6,001, forward strand.
CGAAGGGCCAAGGCCCGCGAGCGGTGAGTCATTGCCGGCGAGTTTCAGCAATTCGGCCACGAGCGCCCGGTGCGCAGCGGCGACGCCGGCGCCGATGGAGGCGGTTTGCTGCGATCCGCCAGCCAAGATGACGCCGGGCAGGTCGGTGTCGCCATAACGGAAGGTGACGCGGTCCATCGGCAGGCCGAGCCGGTCGGCGGCGACCTGGGTGTGGGTGGTCGCGGTGCCCATGCCCATCTCGTGCGCGGCGACGCCGACGGTCGCGTTGCCGTCGCGGGTGAGGGTGATTCGCGCTGCGCCGCCAGGCATCCGATAATAAGGATAGGTCGCCGTTGCGCAGCCGATGCCGACCAGCCAGTCGCCCTCGCGGCGGGCTGCCGGCTGGGTTGTCCTGCTGGACCAACCGAAGCGCTCCGCACCGATGCGCCAGGCTTCCACGATGCCGCGCTGGGAGAACGGCAGGCCGAGCGTCGGATCCTTGTCGGGCTCGTTGCGGATGCGGAGCTCGATCGGGTCGATGCCGATTTTCATAGCCAGCTCGTCGATCGCGCTCTCCAGCGCGAAAGTGCCGACGGCCTCGCCGGGGGCGCGCATGAAGGTGTTGGCGATCATGTTCATCTTGACCGTGTCCACCTGGAGCTTGAAGCTCTTCGCCGCATACAGGCTCCGGGTCGCCACGATGAACGGCTCGGTCATCGCATTGTGCGGCGTCATCGCCGTCAGACCGGTGTGGATGATGGCGTCAAATCCACCATCGCGCTGGGCGCCGATCGCGACCCGCTGTTCGGTGAGCGCTCGGCCGCCGACGATCCGGAATACGCCTTCGCGCGACAGCACGATGCGCACCGGCCGGTTGACGAGCCTGGACGCCGCCGCGGCGAGGATCTGATGGCGCCACAGCGTCTTGCTGCCGAAGCCGCCGCCGACGAAGGGCGAGGTGACATGAACCTGCTCTTCCTTGATGTCGAACACCTGCGCCAACGTCCACGCAGCATGCGCCACGGCCTGCGTCGCGTCATGAATTCTGAGCTCGTCGCCGGTCCAGAACAGGGTCGCGGCGTGGAGTTCGATCGGGTTGTGATTGTGACCGGGCGTGCGATAGACCGAGTCCGTCTTGACGGGAGCTGCCGCGAACAACTTCTCGGCATCGCCGATCGCGACCTTGAGCGGCTCGCCGAGGAACTGCCCCGGCTCCGTGCCCTGGGCCACGGCCTGTTCGAGCGACGTGATGCCGTGTTCGTCCTGATAGTGGACGCGGACCAAGGACTGGGCGTGATCGGCCTGCTCCTGGGTCTCGGCCAGCACAAGAGCGATCGGCTGACCGTTCCAGTGAATGCGGTCGTCCTGCATTACCGCGAGGTCGTCGCCGCCGGCGGCCTTTTCGTTCGTGCCGAAGGCGGGCGCTGGCTTCAGGCGAGGCGCGTTGAGATGCGTCATGACGAGGATTACGCCGGCGGATGCTTCGGCTTCCGTCGTCGAGATATTGACGATTCGCCCTCTGGCGATAGTCGAGTAGTGCAGGGCAGCGTAGGTGAGACCCTCGATCGGGTATTCCGCGGCAAACCGGGCCTGGCCGGAAACCTTCAACGGGCCATCGATCCGCGAGATCGGTTGTCCAATCAGACCGTGCTTCTCCCGGATCAACGGGTCAGGCGCGCCACCCGGCATCCAGCTGTCGGGGGCGAGGGCGATGGCATTTTTCATCGCCTTTTGGACGACCTTCTGGACAACGCTCATCGGGTCGGCTCCGCTTGTGAGGTCAATTTGACCAGAGTGTCGACGATCACCCGCTTTGCCAGGCCGATCTTGAAGGCGTTATCGCGGAGACCTCTGGCCTCGGCGAACTCCGCCTCGACCGCATCCCGGAAAACGGACTCCGAGGCGGGGTTGCCGATTATTATGGCTTCGGCGGCCCGGGCGCGCCATGGCTTATGCGCGACGCCGCCGAGCGCGAGCCGGACATCCGTCAGTTTGCCGTCAGCCAGTTCCACCGCCGAGGCGACCGACACCAGCGCGAACGCATAGCTCGCCCGGTCGCGGATCTTCCGGTAGCTCGACCTAGCAGCCAGCCCGTTGAATGGCAGCGTCACCGCGGTGATCAGTTCGCCGTCGCGCAGTTCAGTCTCGATATGCGGCGTGTTTCCGGGCAAGCGGTGCAGATCGACCAGCGGAATCTCGCGCCGGCCATTCATGCCTTCCACCGTCACGGTCGCGCCGAGGGCGGCCAGCGCCACGCACATGTCGGACGGGTGGGTGGCTACACAATCGGGCGAGGCGCCGAGAATGGCGTGGTAGCGGTTGAATCCCTCGACCGCGTCACAGCCGCTGTTCGGTGTGCGCTTGTTGCAGCGTGACGCGTCGTCATAAAAATACGAGCAGCGGGTCCGCTGCAGGACGTTGCCGCCGATGGTCGCCATATTGCGGATCTGTGCGGATGCACCCGCGAGGATCGACTGGCTCAGCAGCGGGAAGCGCTCGCGCACGCGGCGGTCGGCGGCAACCGCGGTGTTCTTTGCACCCGCTCCGATCCGGAGGCCGGCCTCGCCGAGATCTTTAATCTCGCAGGACAGACCGGTCACATCGACCAGCAGCGTGGGATGCGCGATGGTCTCGCGCATGAGGTCGATGAGGTTGGTGCCACCCCCAAGGAAGCTTGCACCGGTGCGTACGCCAAGCGCCAGCGCCATCTCGCGGTCTGCCGCGCGTTCGTACAGGAAAGGCGTCACCGCGCGGTCTCCCGGTCATTTGGTTCGGTGCGATCGGCAGCAAAGGTCTCGCGGATGGCGTCCACGATACCGTTGTAAGCGCCGCACCGACAGATGTTCCCGCTCATGCGCTCCCGGAGTTCACTGTCGGTGAGTTCGATCTCGTCGAGCAGCAGATCCTCGGTGACGTAGCTCGGCACGGCGCGCTTGACCTCATCGGCCATGCCGACGGCCGAACAGATCTGACCCGGCGTGCAGTATCCGCACTGAAAGCCGTCATGATCGACGAAGGCCTGTTGCAGCGGGTGCAGCGATCCCTGCGCGGCCAGGCCTTCGATCGTCGTGATCGACCGGCCCTCGTACTGAACGGCAAGCGCGAGGCAACTGTTGATCCGTTCACCGTCCACAAGAACGGTGCAGGCACCGCAGGCACCCTGGTTGCAGCCCTTCTTGGTGCCGCCTAGTCCGAGATGATCGCGCAGCAGGTCGAGCAGCGACGTTCGTGGGTCCATGATCAGGTCCATCCGATTGCCATTGATCGTGAATTGCATGGAAGCTCCCAACCCGACGCGCCGCCTGTCCATTGAAGGGCAGGCAATGACCGCTGTTGCGACGCGATAACTCAACGATATTGGAACTGTTCCAACAGGTCGAGGTCGCTTGCGATATCTCGACCGCACCTCAATGGGAACATCCGCCCCAGAGTCGCTTGATTTCTTACCCAAGTTGAGGATGCTCCCATGCACAAATCCCGTGACGGTACGATCGTGGAAACACCCACCGAAGCTCGCCAAGCCGAGCCAGGCCCCAGCATCTTCCTCGTCCTCACGTCGAGCGTCGGTCTCACCGTCATTATCTTGGGCGCCATCTACTTGCTGTTTTTCAAAACGTAAGCTTGGACCTATGCGCATTTCGACCTCCATTATTTTCCTTGTCGCCTCCTTTGCCGCAAACGGTGTTGCTCTTGCCCAACATTCTGGCACGCAGTCCGAGCAGTCCGCCTGCTCGCGCGACGCATCGCGGTCGCAAGGATCTCGGCAATGACGCCGTTCAATCGTGCCTTCAGCAGAAGCGAGCGAGCCTGAGCGTGCCCTGCAAGAAAGTTTTGAAAGCCACGGCATGTGACGAGGAGGCTCCTGCCGCCCCCTCAGATAGAGTAGAATTCTCATTGAGCCCGGCGCCTCAGCGGTTCCGGGGCTCCTTTTTCAAAGGATATGCGGCGTCGCGACCACGCAAAAGATATGGAGAAAATACGTCAGTGATCGCCAAATAAACTGCAAGCAGCTGTCGGTCGCAGCCGACGACCAACGTCTTACATGGAGTTACTTGCGATCGGGGGGCGAAGCCTTAGAAAGGAAGCCGTTCTGACATTCGAACAGCGTTCCGAGATCGAGGCCAATCGGCAGAAGAATCTTCAGAGCCTGCGCCACCACAAGGTGGTCTCGCAATCTGAATGGACCAAAGCGCGTCTGGCCCTGCTCGAGGAAGAGAAAAGAATGATGAAGCAGCAGGACGCGCTCGCTGCCAAAAAGCGCGCGCTTCCTTGGGTCAAGGTCGAGAAAAAGTATGTCTTTGAAACGCGCGACGGCAAGAAAACGCTTGCCGAGCTGTTCGGCCGCCTTAACTAGCTTTTTGTCAAACATTTCATGATGGGAGCAAACCAGGACTGGCAGTGCCAGGGCTGTTCATCGGAAGCCGACCATGTCAAACAGTTGCTTCCGCATTTCGAGCATCATGACATGAACGGCGACGTTGACGTAACGGTGGACCCGAAAAAGCTCTCCACTGAGATGCTGGCGAATGCCAGTTAGTGCTCCGTCACGCTTTCGATCGCGGCGATCAGTGCAGTTCGACCGCAAGCTTAGGCAATGCAAGTTCGGCAAGCTCTTCTGCTTCGAACGTTTGCGGAATTCACGCTCTCTATTCTCGAACGGAATCATTTCCCGTTGTGCCACGTCGAGAAAGCTTTCACGCCGGGCTTCTGCCGGCTGATCTGCTGCTGTCATGTCAGGCCCTCGTGCACCGCAGTACGGTAACTGAACAATTGGCTCCGGAAAAGATTCGCATCCGTAAAATTGCAAACTGGCGACCGAAGTGTGATGCGGTTTGTTACATGGCAGGATTTGAGCAAGCTGGGCGCGCAACCGTGCACAAGCATTGAGCGAAGCGGGAAGCAGTCGCAGACTGCCGCGAATGAGCCGAGCGTTCAGGCGGACTTTAAAAAGCGTCGGGCGTCCTTGACCAATAAGCGCTTTCGCCGCCCGGTCTCACGGGCGTCCTCCAATTCCCAGATCACCCAAACGAGGCAAGGCGTGAGAACGACGACGATTAAGATGAGGAGAAAGGATTGGTCGGCTGGCGAAGAAATCCAATATGCTGAAAACATATGCAACTCCTTTTGCGGACGCGCAGAAAAAGAACAACGAGAGCATCGAGATCAGGCTCGCAATGTCAGGCTAACGCCACGGAGCATCAATGGCTAAAGCTGTGCAAAGCGCAGGCCACCAGGCGGCCGAAACTGAAAGCCGCACGCTGAACGTTTGATGACGCGTCAGACAATGCACTCAATCGTGCGTTTTTGTTATGAAACGGCTCACACGACCGGTTGCCGAAAGGCCGAACTGGGTTGATCCACTTATCGGTGAGGCATGCGATAAGGAGAGGGCGCGTTCACCATTGCATTCCGCTTCGCGGAGGGCGAACCGGGCTTTAGGTGCGAGCGCCCCGAGCCCCTGCTCACGCACGGTTTGGCCATTCGGTAACAATCTCTCGCAGGACCGCGTACGGCGGCATTTTCCTAAAGGAACTGAACCGCTGTCTCCAGGAAATAGGCTGGCACCAAGCGGCGGAGCAGTCCTACATGAAAGAGGGCATAACCCTGCTGACGGTTGCGAAGGATGCACAGCGTCTCACGTCATTGGCGTGCTGACGTGGGTGGGGATTGGATTGCCGCTGGCTGCAGCAGTGCTGCTGACGCAAATGGGGCTCGACCCGTCATTATGTGCGGGCGTCTTGCTCTCTCTGCCGGCGCCGCCGGTTGGTAGTGCGGCGGCCATCGCCGCTATGCTCGGCTTGCGCGCCCGGTTTGCGCTGCTGATATCGGTTGCATTGACGCTCGTCTCGCCACTCTCGATTCCGCTTTTCGGCTCGCTGCTGAGTCTTGGTATCGCCTTCGACATGGAGACCTTGGCAGTCCGCTTGATTAGCATCATTGGCGCAGCAGCGACCTTAGATTTTTCGACCATCCGCCTTCGCGGGACGCTGACGCCCATCTTGCCCGATCAGCGCGCCGCGACCGGCATCGCGGTGATTGGCCTTGTGGTCGCCGGCCTTGCCACGTCCAGCGCGATACGGAAGCAATGGCAAAACGATCCCGCAGGCTTTCTGAAGATGCTTGCTGCGGCGGTCACGATCAACTTTGGAATATGTTACCTGTCGATGTTGCTTTTTTTAATGCTGGGCGTCGGGATCGCCGGAACGATCGGACTCGTCAGCGGCAATCGGCCCGTAACCCTGACTTGGGCGGCGGCAAGTTCTGGGCTGCCGGCCCTCGTCGAAGGATTTGTTGCGGCGTGTGTCATCCCAGTGCTAGCCCTTCCTCTGCTCGTCAAGATGGGGGTGGCCTTAGTCGCTACGGCAAAGGAATCGCGGCGCCAACATAGTGTCCCGTCTAACCACCGATAGGTCTGCTTGTGCCCCTTAGCAGACGAAGGCTGATGCCCAGCGCTAGCACAGCACATCTTTTGACCCATTGCGGACTTGAGCGGCATTGCTGCTAATGTGGGGTATATAGCGTTGGCAGAACTCACCTTTGCTCAAACTAAATGTTGATTTTGAATCCAGGTCGGCTTCCGACGCCAACAGCCCACCCTTAATGCACCAACTCTCCGGCGGCGGCTCGATCAGATAGATGCGTGTTTCACCGCGTGGCACGCCTGCCGTTTCGATGTTGTTGGAAATCGCTCGGAACAGCGCCCGCTTGGCATCGACCGAACGTGCAGCGATGCCGATGATTTCGACGCGGGTGTAGCGTTCCGAGCGGCCGGTCGCCACGATCCGGCGGTCTTGGTCGTAAAGATCAAGCGCCACGTCGCGGTCGATCTCCGGAATCCCGAAAGCCGCGACGATAGCGGACTGAACCGCCTCAATCAGCTCCATCTCGGACCAGCTGCCCACGAGCCAGTCGCAATCCTCACGCAAGGCATGGCGCTCTCCGTTGCCCTAAAATCGGGATGTGCCCGGATCGATGCCGAGCCCGACGCGCCCGGACACCACATAATTGTTCGGTGTCATTGCGAAGTGCTTAGTCGCAGCCTGGATGTCGCGGATATGGCGCTCGATTGAGGACATTTCGAAGATCGCGCTGGTCCCGGCTTCGGCCGCGAGCACGTCAGCGATCCGCAACGCGGTTTCGGCGGCGTGGGTGCAGGCGGTCCTGAACACGGCGCGGGCCTCGACCAGGCGGGGCCCGCCCTCCGCCAAGGCAGCCGTCAATTCCGACATCGCATCGATCAGGAAGGCACGAGCCGCACGATGCAGCGCGTCCGCGCGGCCGTAATTGCTTTGCACGATGTCACGATCGCGCATCAGCAGGCTTTGGCCCTGTCGGGATCTGCGGCCGGCAAGCTCGACAAAGGCGTTCATAGCACCGCGCGCTATGCCGAGCGGTACGGTCGCGACAGTCCAGGCGAACACCGATACCGCGGGCAATTGATAGACGAGTCCGTCCTGGGTCGGGCGAACCCCGATGAAGTCGTGCGTATGCGCTTCGGGAACAAAGAGATTGCTGACCTCGAAATCGCAGCTGCCGGTGGCGCGCAGCCCCGATACATGCCAGGTGTCGTGGATTAACACATCAGGACGGCTGAAATAATAGAAGCGCGGCGGCTCGTCGTTGCCATAGACGTCACTGGTGCTCGCGAGAGCCATGAAGCGCGATGCATGATGGGCGCCGCTCCCGAACGGCCAGCGCCCGGTGACGCGATAGCCGCCTTCCACTTTTTGTGCGCGGCCGACGGCGCCGGTGGCCGCCACGATGAAGGTGCGCGGATTGGAAAAGAACTCGCGCGCAACCGGCTCCGGCAAATAGCCGCCGGCCCGGCTCATACCGCCGCCGTTGCCAACCAGCCACCCCACCGACCCGTCGAGCATGGATGCGGCTTCGACGACAGACATAAAATCGATCGGTGACAATTCCGGGCCTCCAAGCGAACGAGGGAGCCACAGTCGAAATAGCCCGGCATCCGCCAGTGCGTTGTGAACGTCGTCCGGAAGCCGGCGCTTGCGATCGAGGGCGTCGCGATGACTGGCGATCAGCGGCGCAAGCTGCGCGATCGCATCGATATAGTCCGACACTTGCCCGGGGGATTTCGCCAGCATATCGCGCGTACTCCTGCCTCCGTCAATCTCCGCTCCAACCGGAGGTCCTGGCAAGCTCGGAAAATTCAGGTGCAGG